>NZ_JAYKBU010000006.1:0-138017 GCF_035282625.1 Capnocytophaga sp. G2
CCGGGGGCAATATTCAGAACAACAAAACCTTACTCGAAATCTATACCCAAAAATTTAACTTACTAACGGAACTTACAATAATAAGATTCAAAAAAGGTTCCATCTTATAAGAGTCTATTACTTCTTCTTTGTTCGCAAGAGCAAAAGGTATCATTGAGATAATAAAGAATAGAACGCTTAAAGTAAAGGATATCTTTAATTTATTAAGGAAAAGAGCTTCTTTTTTCATATCTCATTATTTTTGCTTATCGTTTATATATTTTTTTAGTATTATATAGGAAGAGACAATAATGATACAAAAATAACTAGTAAGAGAAAGTCTAAAATAAAGCAATTCCATAATATAGGTTGCTTTTGTGACCTCTTCGTTTGAGTAAATAGATATAGTTTCATCATTGAGAATTTTATCTCCATAATGACAAATAATATCAACGATGGTAGTTATAAAAATAAGACAACTGTAGAATAG
This sequence comes from Capnocytophaga sp. G2, assembly GCF_035282625.1. Taxonomy (NCBI): domain Bacteria; kingdom Pseudomonadati; phylum Bacteroidota; class Flavobacteriia; order Flavobacteriales; family Flavobacteriaceae; genus Capnocytophaga; species Capnocytophaga sp. G2. The sequence goes on from NZ_JAYKBU010000006.1 coordinate 470, forward strand.
AATGTAAAATGAATAAGTATCTTTCTTTATTTTTCTAAAAAGAATGAGTAATATAAAAAATATGAGCCCTAAATAAAGATAATTGAATTGATAAATTATAAATTGAATAAATACTTCTTGTTTGTTTTTAAATCCTAAACAAGAAACAAGCATCATACATTCAATAAATAGCAAGAATAACAAGCTATAAATTGCATATTTTTTTAGTGATAATAAGAGTGATTTCATAATGATATTTTTTAATAAAGGATTAGTCTTCAAAATTATATTTTATGAGTTGCATATTTTTTTAAGATAAAAAAAGAGGAAACTATATAAACAGAAATGATGCCAGCGTCAAAGAATCTGTTAAAAAATAATTGAATTATTTCTTCTCTGTGTGAGAATAATTCATCCCAAAAATGGTATTCAAAATGTTCATCTCTTCCTATGTAAAATTCTATACATTGGTATATTACAAATAATATTGCGGATAAAAGATGAAAACAAATATAAAACAGCGTATAAAACTTATAGGTATCCTTTTTTTTCTTTTCACATAGCAAAAGCAAAGCAAAGAATACAATTAATGCAATAACATCTGTTTTTTCTAATCGTACTATCTCTTTAAAATTATCCATATTTATATTATAAAATATAGGTATATGGAAAATGAATTTACTAATGATGACAACTAAAATACTATAAATAAAGTATTTTGTCAATTTTAAAAATATTTTTTTCATATCTATTATTCTTATTTATTATTTTGTTTTTTATTTTTATAAATCACTGTCATAAAGTTATTATGGTGTGATAAAAAACATTTTAATAGTTTCTGATAGTAAAATTTTTTATTTATAAAAATTTCAATGCGTCTGACAATAAAATGTATTGAAAAATATTTTGCATACCACTTCTTACTGTAAGAAAATGTTTTTAGCGATTGTGTGATTGAATTTATAATTTATATTATTCTCCTTTGAAAGTAGGTATCCAATTCATCTGAGAAGCTATATAGCAAAATATATTAAGTAAACCCAAAAGTATTACTGTATAAATCATCCAATTACCACCGAATACTTTATAATTGCTATTTGGGAACTTCTTTCTGCTGGAACGTGCTAAAAGTGCGGGTATGATAATCATCCAAAAGTTTACCGCTCTCTTTGACGAGCTTAGCAAGCCCGTTGTCGTGAGAAAGAAAGCGATGATCATACCTGTGATGAGAATCGTACTCAATCGGCTTACAGCTTTGGTGGAAATACTAACAAATAAAGCTAATGCAAAGCAGAAAAGAAGGGAACTTTCCTTATGGTTGATATCAAGTTGTGGTGCTACCCAATGTAAAAAGTTTTCAGTAATTCCGCCTCCAGAGGTAATATATGCATACGTGAGTATATAGAGAGTGAAAGTTACTGCAAGTCCATTGGCTATATTCCAACCTTTTCCTAAGAGATGAGAGACCATTGTATTGAAATTAGCTCCTTCAGGGAAGTGAAGATTGGCTTCCAAGATCATAAGCCCCGCTACTACCGTATAGAACCATGTGAAGAGTAGCATGACAACCGATCCTACAAACCATATTCCTGACATAGAAGTTGGATTGGCAAGCATCCCTGCCCCAATAGCTGTTCCTGCGATAATCATTGATCCACCCAATAGTGAGGGGAGTTTTTGTTTTTTCATTTATTTAAAATTTAGGGATTATAGAATTTAAGAATTAGGATATTTTAACTTTTTCTAATTACCTGTAAAAACAGGAATTATCCCCATTTGTATACCTATTTGAGCAAATATATTGATAAGTCCAAAGAGAATAATAAAATAGATCATTCCCTTTCCACCATATACCCTATAGGAGGATTTTGGGAACTTCTTACGACTGGCACGTGCTAATAAGGCGGGGACAATAACAGCCCAAAGCGTACCTGCTAATCCTGCATATCCAATGGCAATGACAAAACCATAGGGAAATTGTAAACTCAGCAATAAGGGGGGAAGAAAGGTAAGCAAAGCTGTCTTAGTTCTCCCCCAAGGAGTATCTGAGAACTTCAGCAAATCAGCTATATAATCAAAGAGTCCTAAAGTAACCCCTAAGAAAGAACTGGCAATAGCCATATAAGCGAAGAAACTCAGAGCGATATCTATATATTGAATGGATATGTATTTATCTAAGACCTCTAAGAGAGTTGCTACATCACCATCTTTGGCGATTACAGGAGCAAATTTTTCTCTTGGTAAATTTCCTTGTACAGCCATTTGCCATAGTATATAGATAAAGAGTGCTAAAAGTGTACCAATAAAGATGGATTGTATCACTCGACGACTATTTCGGTTATAGTATTTGACCAAGCTGGGGACATTTCCGTGAAAGCCGAAAGAAACTAAACATACAGGTAGTGCTGTAAGGAAGTAAGGGAGATGTGCAGGGGCATTTTCATTTTGAGTATCCAATAATGTGCTTCCATTTACCGAAGAGAGTAGTCCGGTCGTTGAAAGGAAGAAAGCGATAATCATACCTCCGATAAGAATAGTACTTAACCTATCTACAGCCTTCGTAGAAAGCCATACGAAAAGGGCTAATACGAGGCAGAAAAGCAAAGAGCCTGTACTTTTAGAGATTTGTATTTCTTTCTGTAGGCTATTGATAGCATTTTCAGTAATACTTCCTCCAGAGGTAATATAAGCATACGTTAAGATATAGAGTACAAAAGCCACGGAAAGTCCGTTGAGAAAATTCCATCGCTTTCCAAGTAAATCGGTAACAATGGTATCAAAACTTGCTCCTGTGGGGTAATGGAGATTGGCTTCCAAGAGCATAAGTCCGGAAGTGGTCATACAGAACCAAGTATAAAAAAGGATAATTACTGAGCCTACAAACCATATTCCGGCAGTGGAGGTAGGATTGGCAAGCATCCCAGCTCCAATAGCAGTACCGGCAATAATCATAGCCCCACCTAATAGTGAGGGAAGTTTTTTTTGTGTCATTTCAGTCTGATTTATTATAACCAATATAATAGAAGTCCTTGTAGGAGTGCATTGATAAGCAGTCCTCAAATAACCCAATATCCACGACGTTCTTCCTCTACACTGTTTTGCATATAGAGTTGTACTTTTTCGTATAGGGCATCACTTTTCCTCTGGTGAGAATTAAGCGTTGGAGTGGCATATATATCTGCTACAAAGCCTACCATAGGAGTAAAGGATAATACAAAGAGTAGTGGTTTTTGGAAAACTTTAGGGATTTTAGGTAGAAAGTGTTGAAAAGTATCATTGATCTGTTTTTTACTGATAATTTTTTCAGTAGTACTTTCTGCTTTTTGAAAAACACCTTCAAATATTCTGTGAATATAAGATTGGAATTGATTAAAAAGATAAGAAGCATATTCTATCTTGAGCAAATCAAATACCTTTTTGAAGGCAATAAATACAAATAAAATGCCTATTCCTATAATGAGAAGTAAAAAAAATAGTTTTTTATATGTAAAAGAACCATTAAAAAGTAGATATATTCCTGCAAAAAAGAAAATGAGATTTAATGTTGTAAAGAATAATATATTTTTTACAGATTTTACTCCAGAGTTAATTCCTAATAGGCTCATTTCCTTAAATATTTTTAAGGGGTTAGAAGTGTTTTGTAATCGCTTAAGTTCAGGTGTGAGTTCAATATCAGAAGTATTATTTTCTATTTTACTGTTGGACATACTTATCAGGAATAATTTCTGAGTGCAAAGATATAAAAAATTTTTTTTATTTAAAATTTAGTTGTAATTTTGCCGAAAAATTTCTTTTGAAAAGAATTATTGTAATTCTCTGTTTATTTTTTTATTTTTCTTCTTGTGGGATCTATAATTTCACAGGAGGGAGTACGGGTAGTGCAAAGACTTTCCAGGTGAATTTTTTTCAGAATAGAGCACCTTTGATTGAACCAGGGATGGATAGAGATTTTACGTTTTATTTACAAGATCTAATAAATAATCAAACGAATCTGTCTCTGACCAATAGTAATGGAGATTTGGTATATGAAGGGGAGATTACTAACTTTACTATTGCACCTATGGCAGCCAATGCAGAACAGAGAGCTGCCCAAAACAGATTAACGGTGACTATTAATGTACGTTTTACAAATAATAAGGAATCCGATAAAGACTTTGAGAAGTCGTTCTCTCATTACTATGATTTTCCTGCCAACACGCAGCTTAGCGCAGTGAAAAGTAGTGCTTTTGAGGCTATTTTTGAGAGAATAGGTCAGGATATTTTTAATGCCTCTTTGGCAAATTGGTAATGAAAGCAACAGAATTATCATATATACTTAAACATCCTAACCAAATTACACTCTCGCAGGTGTATGAACTGGAGAATATTATACATGAGTATCCTTATTTTCAGGTAGTAAAGGCAATTTATTTAAAAATATTATATGCTCAAGAGAGCTATCGATATAATAAAGAGTTGAAGATTACGGCTGCTCATATAGGGAATAGGACATTGTTATTTGATTTTATCACCTCTTCTTCTTTCAAGGAGAAGAAAGATTTTTTCAAAAAAAGTAATATGCCTAAGGCTTATGTGGATGAGGTTATTCCATCAGAATTTACCACTTATGTAAGTGAGGATGTGTTTGAGAAAAAGGAATTTTATCCAATTCCTCCGCCGCAGGACAAGGATAGGTTTAAGAATGATATAGAAGGAGAATATATACCTACCTCCGAGCAAACACGAGCACAGGAAGAAGCACTCCATTTAGGAAAGCCTATTGATTTTCAGAGGACAGATAAGCATTCTTTTGCTAAATGGTTAGAGGTTACACGATATAAACCTATTGATAGGAAAGCCACTAAGACAGCTTCTATAGAATTACCTTTTGTGGATAAGAATGTATTTGAAGAAGGGGATGCGAGAGCTAAAAAATTTGATTTAATAGATAAATTCTTAGAGAGTAATCCGAAAATAGAAGTAAGTAAAGATTACGAGCCTACAATAGAAATTGTGGAGAAGAAAGATATCGGACGACAATTCATGACAGAGACTTTGGCTAAAGTATATCTGGAACAAGGAAAATATGCGGAAGCTATTCAAGCCTATCAGATATTAATGCTAAAGAATCCAGCTAAGAGTACATATTTTGCTGATCAAATAGCAATTATTAGAAAATTACAGAATAAATAAATTATAGAATTATGCTAACATTTAACATCGTTTTGGGGGTTATCTTATTGGTATCCTTTTTATTAGTACTTGTTATTATGGTACAACAACCTAAAAGTGGAGGACTCTCTTCTTCTTTTGGTGGGAATGCACAAGTGATAGGTGGGGTAAAAAAGACAGGAGATTTCTTAAATACAAGTACGTGGACATTAGGAGTAGCTCTAATTGTTCTTTCGCTTATTAGTAATTTAATTCTTAGTGGTAACCATCAATCACAAGGTTCAAGTATTTTTGATGATGTGAAAGCACCAGTACCTACTCAACAACAAGTTCCTACTACTCCAGTGCAACAACAAAATGATACACAGAAGAAATAAATGTTAATTTGGATATAAATATAATTAAAGATTTCTTTAATTATGAATATATTGTTTTCTTAAATAGTCTGTTCGCTATGATTGATTAAAGAAAATAATATATAAATTTGATAGTTTTTATTAGTTAAAAAAGATTTCTCTTTTAGAAAAATTTCTTATCAAAGGGCATTCTGTTAATATTAATGATAATTAAGGAATTTATTTATTCTCATAAATAAATCATAAATAAAATATTTGATGGAATATTCATAACTTTTCTAAAATATTTTTAATGAACGAATAAAAATTATATATTTTTGCAAAGAAATTAATACCATTAAACGAAGACAAAATGAAAGTAAAAATTTTTCTATTACTTATAATAGGTGGATTACAGTGTGTATTTGCACAAACGACATCTTTGCGACAAAGTCAAAATCACTTAAAAGATATGAATCTTTATGGAAAAGTAAAGACTTTTAAAATCACACCCTATAAGTTGGTAGATTATTTTGGTAAAATAACTAAAGGAAATAAGCAAGATTTTTGGAAAGGAGATGTAGTTATTGTTTTTGATGAACAAGGATATAAAAAGGAAAATAATACTTACAATAAGGTAGGACAACTTAGTCAAAAAGTCATCTATAGATATGATGAGAAAGGTAAACGTACTTCTCGAGATCTCTATAATTCTTATGGAAAGTTGCAGATGAAATTCCTTTATGTATATGACAATAAAGGATTTAAGACAGCATATAATAGCTATAGCCCTACAGGAGAACTTAATGATTCCTATCTTTACAAAAATGATGCAAAAGGACGTATGCTTGATGAAACTTGGATTAAGAAAGATAAATCTTTTGGTTCTAAGTATACCTATGACTATGATGCTAAAACAGGAAAGTTAGCTAAAATGTGCCAATATACTAGCTCTGAAACTCAGGTAGATAATTGTACCACTTATAAGTATGATAAGTTGGGGCGTATCTCCGAGATAGAAATTTATAATAGCAATAATATCCCTACCCGAAAAAGTGTTATTACTTATGATGATAAGGGAAATGAAAAAGAAATAAAATATTATGATGGAAAAGGAGTGTTTTTGGAAGAACGATATTATGAATATAAATTTGATGATAATGGGAACTGGATTGAACGTATAGAATATATCAACCAATTTCCTAAGAGTTTTTTAGAGAGAGAGATTACTTATTATCCATAAAAGTATAAATTATTTTACTTGATATAATATTTGAATTTTAAGGGAGGCTGTCCGAAGAGGGTAGCCTCTTTTGCATAAAATAATAGAAAATAAAAAATTATTTAATAATATGTGTAGTATATATCTACTCAAATTCTTAAAATAAAGACAAAAAAGAATTTTTGTAAGAATAATGTTGTACTTTTGTGCCAAAGAACTAAATATTTATTTTTGATATGAAAAAAGCACACTTACAGATATTTATATTTTTACCTCTACTTGTATTTGCTCAAAAAAATGCTTCTGAAGAGTTCTCAAAAGAAGAATTAAAGAAAATTCGAAAAGCAGAAATACAATCACAAGAATATGCTTATGATGCCTACAAGGCACATAAGGCGCATAAAGTGCTACAATCAGAGGTAGATTACCGAAAGTCAATTTCCAAAGATAAAAATAATGCATTAGCACAATATAACATGGGAGATGTGCTTTTTTCTCAAGAAGCATATAAGGAAGCGGCTAATTATTATAGAGAAGTCTCTGTGAATAAAAAAGCAAATAAAGAAGAAAAGCACAAGGCTTTTCATAATTTAGGAAATCTTGCTATGAAGGATAAGAGGTATGAAGATGCTGTACAATACTATAAGGAAGCTTTGCGTAATGATTCTACAGATGATGAGACTCGATATAATTTTGCTCTTGCTAAAGAAATGTTGAAAAAGCAGCAAAACCAAAATAAGGACAACAAGGATAATAAGGATCAAAATAAAGATAATAAAGACCAAAACAAAAATAATAAGGATCAAAATAAAGATAATAAGGATCAAAATAAAGATAATAAGGATCAAAACAAAGATAATAAGGATCAAAATAAGGATAATAAGAACCAAGATAAGGACGATAAAAATCAAGGAAGTCCAGAACAGGATAAGAATAATTCACAAGATAATCCAAAAAATGAGGATACTCCTCAGGATAATAGGCAACCACAATCTAATAATGGTAAACAAGAAGGAGAACTTTCTTCAGAACAAATAAATCGTATTCTTAATGCTATAAATAATGAAGAGAAAAAAACACAAGAAAAACTTAATGCTAAGAAGATAAAAGGAACTCCTATTCGTACAAATAAAAAAGATTGGTAAGTAATTGGATAATTATCTGACCGATCTTTATGTCATTTAGAATTAGTTATTTATGCGTAATTTCTTATTTTATATATTATTTTTTTCAACTACGGTATTTTTTGCGCAGGAAGTCTCATTTAAGGCAGAACCTTCTCGTAAATCATTAGGAGAAAATGAACGTCTTCGCATAGATTTTACAATGAATAAAGAAGGGGATAATTTTGTAGCTCCTTCTTTTGAAAATTTTGAGGTTACAGGACCTACACAATCGATATCCAATTCTTGGATAAATGGGGTTCGTAGTTTTTCAAAGACTTATACATATATGCTTCTTCCTAAAAAGAAAGGAAGACTTACTATAGGAGCGGCATCTGTGATTATTGATGGCAAGGAATACAAGACAAAGCCTATTACTATAGAGGTAACTAATGCCGTAGCTAATCCTCGTAATGCACAAACAACGCCTCCTACTTCTCCTTTTGGTAATAATCCTTTTGGTAATTTCCCTTTTGGATTTGATCCCTTTGGAACAGAAGATACGCAGCCAGCAGAAGTGATAGAACCTACTTCTGAACAACTTTTTATGACAGCAGAAGTCTCAAAAAGACAAGTTTATGTTAATGAGCCAATTACTATTACTTATAAATTATATATAGCTTCTCAGTTTGGTATAGCAGGATTTGAAAATATAGAGGAGCCACGTTATGCAAACTTTTGGAATCAACAACTTTTAGATAAATTGCAAGTAACTGAAGTTGTACGTAATGGAAAGCATTATCGCTGTGTGACGCTAAAACAAGTATTATTATATCCTCAGCAAGCAGGAGAGCAAACAATAGATCCTCTCTCTATTTCATTCGTACTACAACTTCCTTCCAATCAGGTAGATTTTTTTGGGAATCGTTCGTATGTAACTCGTAGTAGGACTCTTCAAACAGTTTCTACAAAAATAAATGTTCTCCCTTTACCAGAAGAAGGAAAGCCTGCTAACTTTTCAGGAGCTGTAGGAAAATTTTCTTTATCAATAAATTTTCCTACTCAAAAAATGAATGCTAAAGAAACTTCTATAGGAGAGGTTATTATATCAGGGAAGGGAAATTTCAGGCTTTTTGATATGCCTAAATTGGCTTTTCCTCCTGCCTTAGAAGTATATGAACCAAAAGAAATAGAACATTTAAATAATTCCTTATCAGGAATGAGTGGGGATATAACTCATAGTTATACAATTGTACCTCAGTACAAAGGAAAATTCCCCATACCTCCATTGAGTTTTACCTTTTTTAATCCTGATACACAAAAATATGAAACAGTTACGGCTGATGGCTTTACTATTGAAGTACTCAATGGAGAAGAATACAAAGCTCAGGAGGAGGGAAGTATGTATGGTCAAATACAGCAAGGACAGTTCCAACCTTTGATGACGAATACAAAATTACTTCCCATAGCTAAACACATTTTCTTTGGTTCTATATCATTCTATTTACTTTGGCTTTTACCTTTACTTTTGATACCATTGGCAATTTTGTTTAGCTATATTTATCATAAGCGGAATATGGATTCTCAAGAGAATAGAATTCGTAAGACTAATCGTTTGGCTAAGAAATATCTTTCCGCAGCAAAAAGAAATCTACATGATAAAGATGCCTTCTATGAAACACTGGAAAGGGGATTGCATACTTATCTTAAGGCTAAGTTACATATAGAAACAACAGAGCTTAGTAAGGATAAAATTCAGGATCTATTAATGGATAGAGAGGTAGATGATAAGATAGTAGAAGATTTCTTACAATTACTATCTAATTGTGAAAAAGCAAGGTATTCACCTTATACACAAGCAGATATAAATAATGATTATGAGCAAGCAGTAAGTATTATTGCCTTATTAGACAAACAATTATAAAGATATAAAATGAAACAGAAAAGAAATTCTTTTATGCTTAACAGAGATCTTAGTTGGCTTTCTTTTAATGAACGTGTATTGCAGGAAGCAGCCGACCATAGGAATCCTTTGATAGAACGTTTGCGGTTTGTGGGAATTTTTTCTAACAATTTAGATGAATTCTTTAGAGTACGTTATGCCGTTATTAAGCATAATGAAAGAAGTATTCTTTTAGAGCAGATTAATAATCAAGTAAATATACTTCAACAAAAGAGTCTTGATATTCTTGAATCCATTACTCAAGAGTTGAAAAAAGAAAATATTTATATAATTAATGAGAAGGAAATCTTACCTGAGCATATTGATTATGTGAGAGATTATTTTATTAATACAATCAGTCCTGCTCTCTTTACTATTATTCTTAATGAGGTAGAGGCTATTCCTACCCTTAAGGATGATGTAGCTTACTTGGCGGTTCGCATGTTGCTTCCTTCAGAAGGTATGGATAAACTTAAGAAACAATATGCTCTTATAGAACTTCCTAAAACATTAGAACGCTTCATTGTATTGCCTTCTATTAATGAATGTACTTATATCATATTGTTAGATGATGTTATACGATTTTGTTTAACTACTCATTTCTATATTTTCCCTTGTAAGGATATTTCTGCTTATATGATCAAGATTACACGTAATGCAGAGTTAGATTTGGATACCGACCTTAATAAGAGTTTTGTTGAAAAAATTTCTAATAGTGTAGAGGGACGTAAGAGGGCAGAACCTGTGCGCTTTATCTATGATAAGCTTATAGATAATAACATGCTACAGTTCTTAAAAGAAAGGATGGGAATACAGCCTACAGATAGTGTTATTGCGGGAGGACGTTATCATAATCGCCGTGATTATATGAACTTTCCTGATTGCGGTCATAAAGATCTTTTATATCATCCCTTCACAGCTTGTCCTATTAAAAATTTTAGAGTAGAAGAAAGTCTTTTATCTCAAATAGCTGAGCGGGATTATTTGCAAAATACACCTTATCATAGTTTTTCATACCTTATTCGCTTTTTAAGAGAAGCTGCCCTTGATCCCAAAGTGAAATCAATTAAGATTACTATTTATCGATTAGCAAAACAATCACAAGTAATTAGTTCCTTGATTAATGCTGTAAAGAATGGGAAACAAGTAACAGTTCAAATAGAACTTCAAGCAAGATTTGATGAAACAGCTAATATACAATATGCTGAATTACTACAGAGAGAAGGTGTACAGATAATATTTGGAATACGAGGGTTAAAAGTACATAGTAAAATAGGAGTAATAGAAAGAGAAGAAAATGGAGAGATTTATCGTTATGGTTTTATTAGTACAGGAAATTTTAATGAAACTTCAGCAAAGATATATACGGATTATACTCTTTTCACTGCTAATCAAGAAATATTAGCAGATGTAAATCGGGTATTTGAGTTTTTTGATACTCCTTTTCAAGTATTTCAATATAAGCATTTATTAGTTTCTCCACATTATACAAAGAATTCTTTCTTGAATCTTATAGATCAAGAGATTAGATTAGCTAAAGAAGGAAAGGAAGCTTTTTTGAAGTTGAAAATGAATGGAATTACTAGTTTTGAGATGATAGAAAAGCTTTATGAAGCCAGTCAGGCTGGGGTGAAAATACAAATGATTGTTCGTGGAGTATGTTGCTTACTTCCTAAGGTAAAGGGATTAAGTGAAAATATAGAAGTAATTAGTATTGTTGATAGATTTTTAGAACACTCTCGACTATATATTTTTGGAAATAATGGACAACCTATTTATTATATTTCTTCAGCAGATTGGATGTCTCGGAACCTTAATAATAGGGTAGAGGTCTCTTGTCCTATTTATCAGAAAAATATTCAAAAGCAATTATGGGATACTTTTCACTTGGCATGGGAGGAGAGTGTCAAAGCGCGTATTATTGATAAGGAACAGAATAATACTTATCGCTCACGCTGTAAGAATGAAAAATCTTCACAGGAAAAAATATACTCTTATTATAAGGGGATTTGAGAATATACTAAAGCATTAAAGAGGCTTCTGTGAGAGCCTCTTTAAATAGTAGTAATTTTAAATATTTCACTATGAGCAAATGATTCCTATCTTAAGCTACTAATGAATTCACATGTTTCATTAGGCTACTTTTAAGATTACCCGCTTTATTTTTGTGGATAATATTTCTTTTTGCCAATTTATCAATCATAGAAACTACAGTAGGTAACAATTCTTTTGCAACAGCTACATCAGTAGTAGTACGCAAGCGTTTAATAGCGTTACGAGTTGTTTTATGTTGATAACGATTTCTAAGGCGTGCAGCCTCATTTCTTCTGATTCTCTTAATTGCTGACTTATGATTTGCCATTTCTTATCTTAATTAAAAAGTGGTATTTAGTAAAAAATAGAGTAGTCCGTAGGGGAATCGAACCCCTGTTACAAGGATGAAAACCTTGCGTCCTAACCCCTAGACGAACGGACCTGCAAATGAAAACATAATTAAGTAGTCCGTAGGGGAATCGAACCCCTGTTACAAGGATGAAAACCTTGCGTCCTAACCCCTAGACGAACGGACCATTGAACCTTTAAAATATTGCTCAATTGCGAGTGCAAAAGTACAATAAATTTTTTAATCTGCAATAGGTTTGCACAAAAATATATATTTTTTTTATACGAAAAAATACAATTGTATGATTACAAATATTTTACAAGTAAAAACAATTTTTGTTTTCCTAGAATTGGAAGTAGATAAAGGGCTGAGGACCCGCAGATGCAGTAGCAAATACTATCCAAAAGACAAAAGCAAGAATGAGAGCCTTAAAAAGTAAAGGGGATTTTTGAAAAGTTTTTCGCATAAAAAGATTCCATTTTTCAGGAAAAAAATGCCATACAAAACCTATAACTAATAGTATGAATATATTCTGATATCCTTCAATAATTGTTAGCCATTGTTGAGGGACAAAAGTAAGATGCTTGATATTTTCAATGATAGTCATGGCAATAGAAAAATCCTTCGCACGGAAGAATATCCAGCAGAAAGCAACAAAATGGAAGGTAATAATGATAGATATAATGGAGAATAATCGTTTGATTACGGTTTTCTTTTCAGATTCTTTTTCAGGAAAGATTTCTTTAAAAGATTTATGAAAAGATAATGCTAATCCATGCAAAGCACCCCATATAATAAAGCGTAAATTGGCTCCATGCCAGAGCCCTCCTAAGAGCATAGTGGTTAACTGATTAAAATGACTTCTTAAGGATTTTGCCTTATCTGGAGAAAGTAAAATGGAAAGTTCAAAAAGAATGATGATTCCTAAGACAGCTAATAAAGGAATAAGGCTTTCTTCCCCATGAAGAAAAGCCCAATAAATTGTAGCTATGAAAAATAAGGAGGAGAAAAAATATCCCCAAAAGGAACCCTTGCGATTTCCTCCTAAAGGAATGTATAAGTAGTCCTTAAGCCATGTGGAAAGTGAAATATGCCAACGACGCCAGAATTCAGTAATATTCTTTGACTGATAAGGGGTACGGAAATTCACAGGAAGGGTGAATCCCATCAGAAGAGCCAGTCCAATTGCCATGTCCGAGTACCCAGAAAAATCACAATAAATCTGTAAAGAATACCCATATACAGCCATTAAATTCTCAAAGGATGTATAACTATTAGGAGCATCAAATATCCTATCAACAAAGTTAATGGATATATAATCCGAGATAACGGCTTTCTTGAGAAGCCCTCCAATGATGAGGAATAAAGCAAGAGAAGTCTCTTCCTTAGTGAGAGTTATTTTTTTATAAATTTGAGGAATAAAATCCTTAGCTCTCACAATAGGACCAGCTACCAATTGAGGAAAAAAACTTACAAAGAAAGTAAAATCTAAGAGAGATTTAGCGGGTTCTATCTCTTTCCTATATACATCTATAGTGTAGCTCATAGTTTGAAAAGTATAGAAGGAGATACCTATAGGCAGAACTATATCCTTGAAGGCAAAGCTACCATGAAAAAGATTATTAAAGCTATCTATAAGAAAATTAGTGTATTTGAAGTACCCTAATATACCAAGATTCACAACAGAGCTAAGTATTAAAAAGAATCTTTGTGTTCCCTTATGATTACTTTTATGTATTTGTCCTGCGAAAAAGTAATTCAATAGGGAAGAAATGAGTAATAATATAAAGTAGTTCCCTCCAGCCTTATAATAGAAGAAAAGAGAAAATAGTACTACATATACTGTACGGAAGTGAGTATGCTTTTTGGTAAGGATATATACTAGGTAAAAGACCAAAAACATCCCCAAAAATAGACTGCTATTAAATAGCAAAGGATGATTTTTATCATAAATAAACCAATTTTTAATATGCTCCATGGAGCAATTCTCAAGTACCCAAAGGTACAAATCTTCTATCTTCAAAGGAATAGGTTATTTTTGCTGATTTTTATATTTTAAGTAGTTACTCATAAGGGCATCAAAAAGCATTCCTCCTTGTTCTATATATCCTTCATGAGTATAGTGTACACGGTCATTAGCGATTAGATTTTGAGCAATAAGCTGAGACATAGCTTGACTTCCTCCAAGTAAGTTATAGAGATCAAATACTCCATAGTTTACTTTTACAGAATTATCAATTAGAATATTAGTATATTGCTCACATAAGGGATTAGGTAATTTCTTTTTAAATAAGGAAGGAGGAGGTGAGGTTAGTAAAATAGGACAATCACCATAATGGGAACGAATTTGCTCAATAAAAATCTCCACCTGCTTATCGTAATTCTCAGCAGAGAGTTTTCCGAAAGTCTCATTAGTACCTAAGGAAACAATGATTAAATCAGGATGTAAAGCTTGTATTTGTTCAAAGAACAGATTACATCTGTTATAATCAGAGAAACGAGCGCCATTCACTCCAATAGTATGATAGATAACTCCATTTTGATCATTCTCTAGAATAATGCCATTAAGAGCAAATGTATTGTTCTCTGTATTAGGAGTTAAATATATTTTATTAAGCCCTTCTAAATTATTATATGTATATCCATAAGAGGATTCACTATTGGAGAGAATATCAAAACTGTCTAAGTTTACGGGTTGAGAGGTAGGATAGTTACTCACTATTTTCTCTTCAGTAGGAATTTTCAATATAGCTCCTTCACGGATAGTTGTCCCTTTTAGGTGGTTGAGAGATTGTATTTTACTCTCTGTAGTTTTATATTTTCTAGATAAAGCATAGAGCGTTTCTCCCTTTTGTACTTTATGAGAGAGTGTTTTGTGGGTTATTTGTGTAGGGGGTGTTTTTATAGGCTTTATAGAAATACCTGTTCTACTGGTAGCCAAATCAAACAAATGTTTATTATTTGGGGTAAGTATTCTTAAAGTATTGAAGGAATAATCCTTGTTTTTTAAATTAAGTTCTATAACAAAGTTTTTATTATTAGTAAGCAAAGAATACCCTGTAATTCCTATAGCATCAGTATCTGTTTTACTAGTATTCTTTTGGCTATCCCAAGTGATATTTGAGGAGAAGCGGACATTGTGTTCTCCATTAGTGCGTATCAGTGAATAAGGGAAAACAATCCCCAAACCACCATTCCCAAATTGAGACTGGAAGCGTTGGCGTACTTGATTGGTCATTGCATCGCCTTGAATATGTGAATCTCCAATATGGACAATATTTAGCTTTCTATCCTTGCGTATATCTAAGGCATTTAATTTCTCAAAGAAAGGTTCTAGTGCTTTTGGGTTGTATATATTCTCATATTCTTTAGGAGCTTCCTCTTCCTTAGCATCAATGTTCTTCTCATTAGGAGTATTCATAGAAGAATCTATAGAGAAATGGCTCATTTTAGAATGCAATAACATGGTAGTAACCAATGCCATTGTAAGACCAATAGCTCTTAAAAGTTTTGTTTTTCTTTTCATTATTTTAGTGTTGTTGTTGTAGTCAAAGATTATTCTACTCGCAAAAATTGTGCAAATATATGATTTTTATACTTTATTTAACTATGTAATGTTCTTTTTAAGATTTAGTTTGTATTTCTCACTATTGATAAATACAGAGTCTAATTATTTTTTAATCAAAGAGATAGTGTTACACTTATTTAGCTTAAAAATAGTTACTAACAATAATCTTTCTATTGTTTATAACATCTTCATTCTTTTAAAGTTCAGGTTTGAATAATTGGGCATATTTTTTTATAGTTTCTTTATCAAAATTAGGTTCTTCCTCTATTCTTCCCAAGATAGGTGTATTTGCATAGGAGGCTATCCATGATTCAGTAGAAGGATTCTCATTTCCACTGAAAATAATTCCATATACAGAGAGTCCTCTGCTTTTTAAAGCTTCTAAAGAGAGAAGAGTATGGTTAATACTTCCTAAATAGTGGCGAGAGACTAGGATTACTCTATCGGAAGGCTTAATCAAGTCCATCATAATATTATGGTCATTAAGAGGAACAAAAAGTCCTCCCGCTGCTTCTATTACTAAAGAATGAGAAGTTGTGGGGCGAATAATGTTTTCCATTTTAATGGTAACTCCTTCCATTTGTGCTGAGAGATGTGGGCTAGCAGGGTACTCAAATTCATAGCTGGAAGGGAAAAAATGTGTTTGTGAGTTGGAAATTAAGGACTGTACTTTCATAGTATCGGATGCATGTTTATCACCCGATTGTATAGGTTTCCAATAATCTGCCTCAAGGGCTTCCACTACTATGGCTGAAGTGATAGTTTTTCCTACTTCAGTAGAGATACCTGTGATAAAATAAGTGTGATTCATTTTTGTATTTTTGAAACAACTCTTCCAGTCTGCAAAATTACAAAAATATCTTTTTAAGGCCACCAAATAAGTTGAAAAAATTATCTTTCCACCCGTGTAAAATTTTTATCTTTGCATTTTGAAAAAGTAATAACTGATGATGACTGATATAAGCCTTCAAGTGCAAACGCTCCCTGATAATCCTGGTGTATATCAATTTTTTGATAATACAGATACTATTATTTATGTAGGTAAGGCAAAGAATCTTAAAAAACGTGTATCTTCTTATTTCAATAAAGAACATGATTCTCCTAAAACACGGGTATTGGTAAGCAAAATTGTACGTATAGAACATATTGTAGTAGCTACTGAGAATGATGCTTTATTGTTAGAAAATAATTTAATTAAGAAGTATCAACCACGTTATAATATTCTTCTCAAGGATGGAAAGAGTTATCCATGGATATGCATTTCCAATGAGCGTTTTCCCCGAGTATTTTTTACTCGAAAAGTATACAAGGATGGAGGTACTTATTATGGACCTTATACAAATTTAAAAATAGTACGTACTATTTTGGACTTAATCAAAGACCTATATCCTTTGCGCAATTGTAGGTTAGATCTCTCTAAAGAGAATATAGACAAAGGAAAGTACAAGGTTTGTCTTGAATATCATATCAAAAACTGTAAAGGACCCTGTGAGGGTTTACAAACAGAAGAAGAGTATAATCATAATATTCAACAAATCAAAGAGATACTTAAGGGAAATCTTAAAGAAGTTATTACTTATTTTAAGGAAGAGATGCTTAAGCATGCTCAAGCATTTCGTTTTGAAGAGGCACAGGAGATTAAACTCAAATTGGAGAGTTTGGAAAATTACCAATCAAAATCCACGATAGTGAGTACTAAAATCCATAATGTAGATGTATTTTCCATTGTTTCAGATGAGGAATATGCTTATATTAATTTTTTACAGGTTGCCCATGGGGCTATTGTACGTGGACATACCTTAGAAGTGAAGAAAAAATTAGAAGAAACCGATCAAGAACTACTCGAATTAGGAATTGTAGAGCTCAGAGAACGTTTCAAGTCCAATTCAAAGGAACTTATTGTACCTTTTCCTCTGAGTATGGAGCTTTCTGAACGACTTACTATACCTAAGGCAGGGGAAAAATTTCAACTTCTACAACTTTCTGAACGAAATGCACAAGCCTACCGTCAGGAAAAGTTTAAGCAGGTAAAAATTACTGACCCTGAAAGGCATACGAATCGCTTACTTACTCAAATGCAACGGGATTTGCACCTTTCTGAGCCCCCAGCTCATATAGAATGTTTTGATAATTCTAATATTCAGGGAACTAATCCAGTAGCGGCATGTGTGGTGTTCAAGAATGCTAAACCTAGCAAAAAGGATTATCGCCATTTCAATATAAAGACCGTAGAAGGACCTAATGACTTTGCTTCTATGGAGGAGGTGGTCTATCGTCGTTATCGTCGTTTGTTGGATGAGGAAGAACCTTTGCCTCAACTTATTATTATAGATGGAGGGAAGGGACAATTAAGTGCTGCTCTTAAGGCTCTTGAACTTTTGGACTTAAGAGGTAAAATAGCCATTGTGGGAATAGCTAAGCGCTTGGAAGAAATCTTTTATCCAGGTGACTCTGTTCCTCTGTATTTGGACAAAAAATCAGAAACACTTAAGGTAATTCAGCACTTGCGTAATGAGGCACATCGTTTTGGGATTACTTTTCATAGGCAAAAGCGTAGTGCTAGTGCTATTCATTCCGAATTGGAACAGATTAGCGGAGTAGGTAAACAGACACAAGAAGCATTACTAAAACACTTTAAGTCGGTAAAGCGTCTCAAAGAAGCTCCAAAAGAGGAAATAATTGCCTGTATAGGTCTGTCAAGAACTCAAAAAGTCTGGGAGTATTTCCACCCTGCAGGGCAAAGTCTACAATAATGGAGTATGATATAATTGTTCTCTGAGTGAGTAATTCGTCCTTAAATAGTTCTTCTCCTTCGGGGAGAAACTGGGAGAGGATTATTTTTTGTGCAGATTGTAAAGTATGGATAATCCTTTGATAGTGTGATATTTATCGTCTATTTGGATTTTGGAAGTTAGCCTACTGAATACATGTCCTACTCCTCCTGTAGAGATAACTAAGAAATCACTTTCATAGGTATGTTTAATTCGTTCAATGAGTCCCTCTACCATAGCAGTATAGCCATAAATGATTCCGCTTTGCATACAGGTTTCCGTATCCATACCTAGAACGGATTTAGGTTCATTAAGTTCTATATAAGGAAGTTGAGCGGTATTATTAACTAGAGATTGTAAGGAAGTAACTACCCCAGGAGCAATGATTACTCCTAACATTTCCCCACTTTCGTCAACTCCTGTGAGGGTGAGGGCAGTACCAAAATCTATGATAATTTTCTTCTTTTCTGGGTACAGGTAATGAGCGGCTACTGCATTGGCATAAAGGTCAGTCCCCATTTGGTTGGAATGATGGCTAACGGCACTGGGAGTATCACGATTAACGATAAAAGGTTTTATAGAAAAGGTTTTCTGAAGCATTTTTGCAATGACTTGCGTTTGCTGAGGAACTACGGAACCTATTACAATTTTATTAATTTTTCCAAAAGCATTCTTGTACTGTTC
Source organism: Capnocytophaga sp. G2 (assembly GCF_035282625.1). NCBI lineage: Bacteria > Pseudomonadati > Bacteroidota > Flavobacteriia > Flavobacteriales > Flavobacteriaceae > Capnocytophaga > Capnocytophaga sp. G2. Next base: position 19,608 of record NZ_JAYKBU010000006.1, read on the forward strand.
TTTATAGGTTTGGAAACTCATATAGAACTCTCCTGCAGTACGATAAGGCTTGGTAGCAATTGTCCAAGAAAGATGTATTTCTTTACTCTCAACTACCGCAAAACGGATGTTAGAATTACCAATATTGACAGCTAATAACATGTTACAAATTTAGTAAATTAGGGATTATCAGATGCATACCACTCAGCGAAGGAGCTTTCGGTTTCTTGTAAACGAAGGCTATAGAGTGATATATAGTTAGGTAGGTGAACTTGCAAGCGTTTGGCAAAATCTATAATAAGCATTTCGCTAGTAGGCTGATAGGGGAGAAGTACTACCCTATGTCCTTCTGCTTTTAGTTCTTCGGCTAATTTGTGGTGTGGACTATTTCCGTTGAAGAAGATTGTATGGTCAGATTCTTTGATAATATATTCATTGACAATATCCTTAATATCTCCAAAATCAATAACCATACCATTTTTTACATGTTCAGGGTTTTCTATAGGACTTCCAATCACTGTAACCCACAGTTTATAACTATGTCCGTGAATATTCTTGCACTTACCATCATAACCATAGAGAGCATGTCCAGCTTCAAATTCAAATTTCTTTGTGATACGGATTTTAGTCATAGTGTTATTGAATTTTATATTTTCTTTTGTAAGCATTGAGGGTATTCTTCATAAGCATAGCAATGGTCATGGGGCCTACTCCTCCAGGGACAGGAGTAATATAGCTTACTTTTTCCTTTACGTATTCAAAATCAACATCACCCACAATACGAAACCCTTTTTTAGTGGTTGTATCAGCTATACGAGTAATGCCTACATCAATAATAGCGGCTCCTTCCTTGACCATGTCTGCCTTTAAGAATTTGGGTATTCCTAAGGCAGCAATGATGATATCCGCTTTCTTAGTAAGTTCAGATAAGTTCTGGGTATGACTATGGGTAAGGGTTACAGTAGCATTCCAAGGCTTTTGTGAAAGAAGGATACTTATAGGGCGCCCTACAATGTCCGAACGACCTATTATTACTACATCTTTTCCATCAGTAGGGATATGGTATTGGTTAAGAAGTTCTAAGATACCGTAAGGAGTAGCCGGAATGAAAGATTTTAATCCTAAAGCCATACGACCAAAATTAGTAGGATGGAAACCATCGGCATCCTTGTCAGGATTTATAGCTAAGAGTATTTCCTGCTCATGAATATGCTTAGGTAATGGGAGTTGCACAATAAAACCATCTACAGAATCATCTTCATTGAGCCTATGGATTTGTTTGAGAAGTTCTTCTTGAGATATATTCTTAGGCATCTCCAATACAGAAGATGTGAAACCTACTTTCTGACAGGCAGTAACCTTATTATTCACATAAGTCATGCTTGCTCCATTATCCCCTACTAAGATAGCTGCTAAGTGTGGAACTCTATAGCCCTTCTTTTTGAGAATATTTACTTCTTTGGCAATGGTTTCTTGTACAAGCAAAGAGGTCTTTTTACCATCTAATAATATCATTGGGTTTTTAAGATTGAGTGTAGAAGATATTTTTTATATAAGCAATGTAGGGACGAATGGATATTCATCCCTACATTTGTATAACAAGTTATTGACTAAAACAAAACATTGTCTTAGTAAAGATTAAATGTCAATAGCTTCTCCATAAGCAGCTGCTACAGCCTCTTTTACACCTTCACTCATGGTAGGGTGAGGGTGTACTGCCTTAAGGATTTCATGAGCAGTAGTCTCCAACTTACGAGCGACTACAGCTTCTGCAATCATATCGGTAACTCCTGCACCAATCATGTGACAGCCGAGCCATTCACCATATTTAGCATCGAAAATGACTTTTATAAATCCTTCTGTAGCTCCAGCAGCATTGGCTTTACCAGAGGCAGTGAATGGGAACTTACCTACTTTAATATCATAGCCTTTTTCTTTAGCTTGTTTTTCGGTAAGTCCTACAGAAGCAATTTCAGGAGTACAATAAGTACAACCAGGAATGTTACCATAGTTAATAGGTTCTACATGTAAGCCTTTGATCTTTTCTACACAGAGGATACCTTCGGCAGAAGCTACGTGAGCTAAGGCTTGTCCAGGGACTACATCCCCGATGGCATAATAGCCAGGAACATTGGTTTGGTAGAACTCATTTACTTGGATTTTATCACGGTCAGTTTTAATACCTACAGCTTCTAATCCGATATTTTCAATATTGGTTTTGATACCTACAGCGGAGAGAAGAATATCTGCTTCAAGCACCTCTTCTCCTTTAGCGGTTTTCACAAATGCCTTAACCCCTTTTCCTTTGGTATCTACTTTAGTTACTTCAGAGGAAGTCATGATATTAATACCAAGTTTTTTGAAACTCTTTTCTAATTGTTTAGAGATTTCTTCATCTTCCACAGGAACAATATTGGGCATGAACTCTACTACAGTCACTTCTGTGCCTATAGAATGGTAGAAATATGCAAATTCGATTCCTATAGCACCACTTCCTACAATAATCATTTTCTTAGGTTGTTCAGGGAGGGTAAGAGCTTGGCGGTAGCCAATAATTTTCTTACCATCTTGAGGAAGAGCCGGTAATTCACGAGAGCGTGCACCAGTGGCAATAATAATATGGTCTGCACTATATTCAGTTACTTTGCCATCCTTGTCCTTCACTTCTACCTTCTTACCAGGTTTTAGGGTACCATATCCATTGATGACTTCAATTTTATTTTTTTTCATAAGGAATTGTACTCCTTTGCTCATAGTGCCGGCTACATCGCGGCTACGCTTTACAATGGCAGAGAAATCTTTATCAAATCCTTTGTCTTTTACTTTAATTCCGTAACTTTCGGCATGCTTAAGATATTCAAACACTTGAGCAGATTTCAAAAGTGCTTTGGTAGGAATACATCCCCAGTTAAGGCATACCCCCCCAAGATTCTCTTTTTCAATAACAGCTGTTTTGAAGCCTAACTGAGAGGCTCGGATAGCGGTTACGTATCCACCGGGACCACTACCTAATACTATAACATCGTACTTATTCATTGTAAAATATTTTATGTTCTAAAAAACGGCACGAAATTACGAATTTTATTTGTTATAAAGAAAAAATTTTTCCGAAAATTTTCTATCTTTTTATAACCCCTTAATTTGAAAGAAGTTTGGATTTTTTTGTAATATTTTTTAGAGATTATTGTTTTATTTCCTAAATAATTTTTTATCTTTGCCAGATGATATATCATATTTTTTAATAGAAAAGAATGTAAAATACTTATTATATGAGTGTTATAAATCAAATTCTTACTGCTAAGCGTACTCCTTGTTTATTTGTAAATGTAGGAGGAATTCTGGATAAACTCTTACAGGGATCTAAAATGCCTAAAATGTACAGAGCTATTAAATATGATACTGCTAAAAATAAAAGAAGTATTACAGAAGTTGTTAATAAGTTTAATATTAATACAATAGTAATAGAGACTTCTACAGCAAAAGAATATGAAGAAAGTATTATTAGGGAACTTATAACCCTTAGGACACAAGGAGTTACTATATATGAAGCAGAAGAGTTCTATGAGGTAATTAATAAGCGTATTCCTATTGTTCGTCTTGAAACACAAAAGTATTTAGGAGATAATATTTTTTCTATTCGTCTTAGAAAGCGTCATAAACTATTAAAACGAATATTTGACTTGTTTTTTGTATTATGTTTAGCACCTATTGCTCTTCCTTTGATATTGATAGGTGTTTTACTAACTGTTCTGACCTCAAAAGGAGGTGCATTCTTCCATCAAATGAGAATAGGAAGAGAAGGAAAACCTTTTAAGATATACAAGATTAGAACTATGGTTATTAATGATGGGGGATTCACAGTAGCTAATGATACAAGAATTACTCCAATTGGTAAAATTTTGCGATTTACTAAAATAGATGAATTACCACAGTTATATAATATTTTCAAAGGGGACATGAGCGTAATAGGTCCTCGTCCTGAGATTCCTGCTTATGTAGAAAAATATTCAGAGCAAATGCCTTTTTTTGGATTGAGACACATGATAAAGCCAGGTGTCTCAGGTTGGGCACAGATACATCTACCAAAAGCCACTCCAGAAGATAATCTTAAAAAATTGGAATATGATTTATACTATATAAAACGGTATTCTATAAGCCTAGATATCAAAGTACTTATAGAAACCGTTAAGATAGTACTAACCTTAAATAGTCATTAGTTTTTCTTAAATTCTTTAATGATCTGTTCGGCTAGTTCATCTCCTATGCGCTCTTGTGCTTCTATGGTAGAGGCTCCTATATGAGGAGAAAGTGATATATGAGGATGCATGAGTATTTTGATAGAAGGTGTAGGTTCATTTCTGTATACGTCTAAGCCTGCAAAAGCTACTTTCCCGTGTTCTAAGGCATGTAGAAGCGCATCTTCATCCACTACACCACCACGAGATAAATTGATAATTCCTACTCCATCTTTCATTTGCTGGAACTCATGTTCTCCTATAATAGCATCTTTTTGGGCAGGGACGTGTAGGGTAATGAAATCAGCTTGTTTTAGCAGTTCCTCTTTTTTGATAGTATATATATCAAAGTCAAGACTGCGACCGTCAAAGAAAGAAAGAGTAATAGTAGCCTTTTCATGATGAGGATCATGAGCTATGACCTTCATTCCTAATCCCAAAGCGATAGTGGCTACTGCTTTCCCAATACGTCCTAATCCTATAATACCCAAGGTTTTTCCTCTGAGTTCCTGTCCTTTGGCATAATTCTTCTTAAGTTGAGCAAAATGAGTATCTCCTTCTAAGGGCATGTTTCGGTTGGCATCGTAGAGAAAGCGTACGCCATTGAAGAGGTGAGCAAATGTGAGTTCTGCTACTGAATAGGAGGAAGCATTGGGAGTATTAATTACTTTAATACCTTTTTCTTGTGCATATTTTACATCTATGTTATCCAGCCCTACCCCCCCTCGTCCGATGAGTTTAAGAGATGGGCAAGCCTCTATGAGATCTTTCTTGGCTTGGGTTGCTGAACGTACTAGGAGTATTTCTACTTGTTCCTTATTAATAAAGTCAGCTAATTGGTTTTGAGCTACTTTGGTCGTAATCACTTCAAAACCTACCTTACTGAGTGTATCTATTGCCTGTTGGCTGATACCATCATTGGCTAATATTTTCATAAGTATTTTTTATACAGTTTTCTCAAAATGTTTCATCACATCAACCAGAAGTTGTACACTTTCTATAGGCAAAGCATTATAGATAGAAGCTCGGTAACCTCCTACACTTCTGTGACCTTTAATGCCATTAATACCTGCTTCACTCCAAAGCGTATTAAAGCGATCAGTGAGGGATTCATCAGTAAGATTAAAGACTACATTCATACGAGAACGGTCTTTTATATCAGCATAGCCTTTGAATAATGGATTTCTATCTACTTCTTCATAAAGAATACGTGCTTTTTCTTTATTCTTAGCTTCGATAGCTTTGATACCTCCTTGCTTCTTGAGCCATTCCATAGTAAGCAAACATGTATACACAGCAAAAGTGGGAGGAGTATTGGTCATGCTTTGGTTCTTGATATGTACTTGATAGTTGAGGTAGGTAGGAATTTTATGGGTTACCTTTCCTAGTATGTCCTCACGAACAATAACTAAAGTAGCTCCCGCACTTCCTATGTTCTTTTGAGCCCCTGCATAGATGAGAGCAAACTTATCAAAAGGCATTTCTTTAGAAAAAATATCTGAACTCATGTCTGCAATTAAAGGAATATTTACCTCAGGATACTCGAAATATTCTGTTCCATAAATAGTATTATTGGTAGTAATATGCAAGTAATCAGCATCTTTAGGGATTGTGTAAGAAGTAGGGATATTCCTATATCCATTATCTCGGGAAGAGGCAACAATATCAATATTTCCTACAAATTGAGCTTCTGTAAGGGCTTTGTGAGACCAGGTACCTGTATCTATATAAGCTCCTTTGTGTTCAAGCAGGTTCAAAGCAGTGGAGTAGAACTGGAGGCTAGCACCTCCTTGTAGAAATAATGCCTGATATCCTTTTCCTGTGAGTCCTGCTAATTCCAGAGCTAAGGCTCTGGCACGTTCCATGATGTCAACAAATTCTTTACTACGGTGGGATATTTCCAAAATAGAAAGTCCTGTACCCTCTAACTCAAGAACTGCCTGAGATGCTTTTTCCAATACAGAAGAAGGCAGGATAGCAGGACCTGCATTGAAATTATGTTTTTTCATATTCCTTTATTTAACGTATTTATCTCTATAATAATTTTCTCTCTTAACAATAAGGTACAAATTTGTCTCTTAATAAGGGTTTTATTTAAGAAAACGGGGCAAAAGTACTATTAAAAAATAAGGTAAACAAATTAATTAATATTATTTAAGAAAGTCATTGTATCCACCCCATCGGCATAGTCAGATAAGGAAGGAATTTGTGTTTGTCCAAAGGGAATAGTGTGAGGAATATTTCCCTTGCTTACAATGCATTGTATTTGCTCTTTGTCAGCCTCTAAGTGTTGTGTGAGTGTCGATATATTTTTATATCGTTCATAAAAAAGAGTTGCGATAGGAGAGGCATATTTTTGGTCTTCTTTCAGTAGAAGAAATCCATTTTCTAAAAGTTTGAAGAGGCTCATAAGGTATACTGCTTTGTTATAATCGTAGTTGTTGAGATATTTCTGATGCTGTAATAGAGTATGATAGGAGTAAATAGCTTCAAAGAAGGGATTAAAATTATATGTTTCAGGTACGAATATTTTAGAGACACTTCTACAACCTAGACCAAAATATCTAAAAATGTCTTCTCCTAAATTATGCAACTCCTCAGGAGTTTCTTCTCCAGTAAGTACAGCTACTGAATTGCGATTCTTACGAATAATATGAGGTTTTTTTCCAAAATAGTATTCAAAGTAACGAGCAGTATTATTGCTTCCTGTTGCGATGACGGCATCAAAGTCGGTAATTCTCTCTTGAGAGAAGTGAGTTAAATCTGCAAAAATAGGATTGATAGCTTTGAGTTTTTCCATAAGGAAAGGGAGTAAAACCTCATCATGGGAGGAGAGCTTGACAATAGCTTTATTGCCAGAAAGGAGTACACAGAGTAGATCATGAAAGCCTACTAAGGGGATATTTCCTGCTAAGATAAGAGCTACCTGTTTAGGAGATTTTTCCTTAATAGAATAGGTGGAAAGCCATTTGCTTAAATGTTCTTCTTCCAAGAGGTTTGTCCAATGCTGTAATGCAAAAAGACAGTTTTCTCTATTAAACCAAGCATTGTGTTGTTCAGCCTTCTGTAGCACTATTTCTAAATCATGATACAGTGAAGCCTGTTTTCCACATAGGAAAAAGTCATTAAGCATATTGCCTAAAGTAGCAAAGGCTTGTATTCTTTGTTGTAGGGTGTGCATGGTAATCTTTTTAAGGATGCAAAAATACGAATAATAATGATTATTGGTTAAATGATTAGTGATTAATTAAATAAAAATAATAATTAATTATTAAATATATTCCTTATCAAATTTAACTTTTCTTTAATCGCTGATATTCTTATAGTTATAACAAAAAATAAAAAATATTAAAAAATAATACTACTTTGTTTTGCAAGGTACTGAATTTTTTTATAATTTTGCAGCACAAAAAGGATACTTATGGAAGCTATTAATTTAGAAAAAATCAAAACCCAAATGCGAAAGGGTGTATTGGAGATGTGTATCCTCTCCATTATTCATAAGAAGGAGGAAGTATATGCATCGGACATTATGGAAGCACTCAAACAAGCAGACATGATTGTAGTGGAGGGTACCCTCTATCCACTCATGACTCGTCTGAAAAATGCTGAACTGCTAAACTATTCTTGGCGAGAATCTACCTCAGGACCACCCAGAAAGTATTACACACTTACTGACAAGGGATATTCCTTCCTTAGGGAAGCCCTTGCCTCATGGAATGAATTACAAACAACAATAGCCAAACTTATTTAATCATGGACAAAACACATAATATTAGCTTAGGCGGTTTTTCTTTTACAATAGAAAATGATGCCTATCAGAAACTCTCCACTTATCTTATGAAGGTGCGTCAATTTTTAGGAGACTCCTCCGATACCAATGAGATTATCTTTGATGTAGAGCAACGTATGGCAGAACTACTAAAAGCTCATACACAAACAGTTGAAGTGGTTACCCAAGAAGATGTGGATTACCTTATAGAAGTTTTGGGTAAGCCAGAACAATATGTAGATGAATCCCAAGAGGCTATTACCGAAGAGAAAAGGACTAAATTTTCCTTCAAAGGAAGAAAGCTCTACCGCGATATGGATGATAAAAAAATAGGTGGAGTACTCTCTGGAATTAGTTATTATTTCCAGATAGATGTTTCTTTGTTACGAATTATCTTTTTATTACTGTTCTTAACTAATAGTTTTGCCTTTTTCTTTAGTACTTCTTTCTGGTTATTGCTCTATATTATTTTTTGGGTAGTAGTGCCACCAGCCAATACAACTGCAGAAAAGTTGGAGATGAAAGGAGTAGCAGTGAATTTGGATACACTTTCCTCATTCAAGGAAAATACTCATTCTCAGAGAAAAGAATGGTATAGAAGTGTGACAGATTGGAAATTAGGAGGCGTGTTGGGAGGTTTTGCTCAGTGTTATTCGCTCAACAGCACTTGGCTGAGAATAGGATATGTTATCTTTAGCCTACTTTTCTTCTTCACAAGGAATGTGGGGATGCTCTTTCCTGTTATTCTTTACCTTATCTTATGGGTTTTGCTTAAGAAAGAAGGAAAAGAAGATGAAAAAAATAGAAATGCAGTGAAGGAGAGTAGTGACAAAATCTCTAAAGAGCCCCATAATTCCTCTTTCTTTTGGAGTTTTTTTAGAATATTTTTTAAAGCTATAGGATATTTTATTGCTACGATTATTTTTATAGTTCTATTTTCTGTATTTTTATCATTGCTCCTCAGTTTGTTAGGAGTAGGATTTGCGGGAGGAATTACCTCGGTATTGCTTACTGATTATGCTCCTTTTATTTTATCAGAATGGCAAAAAGTATTATTTTATATTATTTTAGCAATAGCTTTTGTGTTGTTGTTTTCTATACTTGTATTATTCTGTTTCAAAATCTTTTCCTCATCGCATTACAAAACGCCAAAGGCTTGGTTCTTGGCAAATATTCTACTCTTTGTTTTTTCTCTTCTGGGAGGGCTTACTCTTGCAGCAAGTGTCTGTAAGAACTTTGTGGCTGAGAATAGAGCAGAGGAAAAAATACCAATAAACGTCTCTTCCGATACACTTTTCATTCAGGAAAAGCATATAGCTCCCTGGCAATATAGCATACTCTTGGATAGTAAAGGTGATGGTAAAAGCGGAAAAGTACATTTCTTAAAATTAGCCTCTACACAGGAGAAAACGCCCTTTTTACTTGTGGAGACTTATTCTAAAGGGAGAAATATAGATGATGCTTTAGAGAATGCCCAAAAAATAAACTTCCCTTTAGAGATTAAAGATAACAATATTCAAATTCCTAATGGATTTTCACTAAAAAAGGGAAACCCTTTTCGCTTTCAGGAAGTGTATATAAAGTTATTTGTCCCCTCAGGAAAGGTAGTCAATTTCTCTTCATTTCCCACAATGAAGAGAGGAAGTATGCTTCCACAAGGCACTTTTCAAGCGATCAATGATAGCATTATAAAAAAATAGCAATCCTCAGAAGTCTCATAAAATAATTTTTGATTAGCTTTAAAACAGAGATATTCCACATATCTCTGTTTTTTCTTTTAATAAAACCTTACAATCCAATTGTAAATATACGACATTTTTGAAGTTTTGTCAAGTTAAAAATTTATTAAAACAATAAGATATAAAAACTTTTGATGATAAATAATTTGAAAAACTGGCGATGATAGCGATCTCTTTTACATCATCTTTCTTCTTCTTTTTTGTATAAGTATTTTTCTTATTCTTCGTCTTTGTTTTAAGCGATAATAACAATTATTGTATCGCTACCTGCGATAATAGGGATAGGTAGATTATTGCTTTCAATAGAATATTGCACGCTTCTAACAATTCCTTTTTCAGTTACTTTAATAATGTTGTATCTTTGTGATATGTTAAAAGATTAGGAGAAAACGGTGTTCATTTCACAAAATTGTATTATTTTTGCACCTTGATAAAATAATATGGGATATGTTAGCACGATTAGATATTGTAAAACAACGATTTGATGAGGTTTCTGACCTTATTATCCAACCGAATATCATAGCTGACCAAAAGCGCTATGTACAGCTTACAAAGGAGTATAAGGAGCTTAAACAACTTATGGATAAGCGTGAGGAATATATTGTTATAACAGGAAATATTGCTGAGGCAGAGGAAATCATAAAGGACGGAAGTGATGCTGAAATGGTAGAGATGGCACATCTTCAATTGGAAGAAGCCAAAGAAAGACTTCCTCAGCTTGAAGAGGAAATAAAATTCTTACTTATTCCTAAAGATCCTGAGGATAGTAAGAATGCAGTGATGGAAATCCGTGCAGGGACAGGAGGAGATGAAGCATCAATCTTTGCAGGAGATCTTTATCGTATGTATAGTAAGTATTGTCAGGATAAGGGATGGAGTGTTTCTGTAATGGATATGAATGAAGGTACTTCAGGGGGATTTAAGGAAATCATCTTGGAAATCAACGGAGAGGATGTATATGGCACATTGAAATTTGAAGCAGGTGTACATAGGGTACAGCGCGTGCCACAAACTGAAACACAGGGACGTGTACATACCTCTGCAGCCACTGTTATAGTATTGCCTGAGGCAGAAGAGTTTGATGTAGAACTTAATATGGAGGACGTTAAGATTATCCGAACTACTTCCACAGGTCCTGGAGGGCAGTCTGTCAATACAACTTATTCAGCTATTCAACTTCAACATATCCCTACAGGAATAGAAGTACGTTGCCAAGATGAAAAGTCTCAACATAAGAATCTTGATAAGGCACTGAAAGTGCTCCGTTCTCGCCTATATGAGATGGAACTTGCTAAGAAGATGGAGGCCGACTCAGCTCGTCGTAAGAGTATGGTGTCCAGTGGTGACAGAAGTGCTAAAATACGTACTTATAACTATCCTCAAGGGCGTGTTACTGATCATCGCATCGGGCTTACCCTCTACGATTTAGGCAATATCATCAATGGAGATATTCAGCGCCTTATTGACGAACTTCAATTGGCTGAAAATACTGAAAAACTTAAGGAGGGAGACATTTTTTAATAAGGTAAAAGATAGTAGTTAATAATGTTCTATTACCTTTTACTTTTTTCTTTACAAGATATTGAGTACTTGTTCTTTTATTTTCTCTAGTTCGTTTTTCATTAGTACAACAATTTGTTGCATTTGTGCATGATTGGCTTTTGAACCTAATGTATTAATTTCTCTCCCTATTTCTTGAGCAATAAAGCCAAGTTTTCGTCCGCTGGATTGAGGTTCATTTAAAGTAGTAAGGAAATAGTTTAGGTGATTGGCAAGGCGCACTTTTTCTTCAGTGATATCCAGTTTTTCAAAATAAAAGATTAGCTCTTGTTCAAAGCGATTTTCATCCACTCGGTCTTTTATTTCCTCAATGGCTTTCTCCATACGATTGCGGATAGCTGCTAACCTTTCGGAATCTAGCTGTTCTATTTCTTGTAGGAGTTGTTGAATATTTTGGATATGTAGTACGAAGTCCTTTTCAAGAATAGCTCCCTCGGTGGTACGAAACTCCTGTAACTGCTTGAGTGCTTCAAGTAAATGTATTTCTATCTGAGCGAATTCTTCTTCATCAACTTCTTCTATGGGAATAGTAAGGGCATCAGGCATACGTACAGCCATTTTCAGAAGTTCCCATTGAGGGGCATTGGGAGTAATGGCTTGCATTTGTTTGATATATCCTTGTACAATAGGAGCATTGATAGTAGAGTTGGTACTCTCAGAGGTGTTTTCTACTGTAAGGATAAAATCAATTTTTCCACGTTCTAAAGTATCTGAAATAAGTTTCCTTAAAGGAAGTTCTTTTTCTCTATAAACTTGAGCAATGCGGGTATTAAGATCTATTGCCTTACTATTAAGGGACTTTATCTCAATAGTAATTTTCTTATCTTCTAATTGAAGCGTGCTTTTTCCAAAGCCAGTCATGGATTGTATCATCTTCTCAAAGGTTCTGTTTGACGTGTGCAAAGGTACTAAAATATCCTTTAGAAATATCAAAAAGTTCTTTAAAATTGCATATTGTAAATTAATTTTGTACATTTGCAAAGTTTTTATATTTAATCAAGGAAAATCCATAGAATGGACATTCAATCTGTAAAACAACGTTTTGGAATTATAGGAAATGACTCCAAACTAAATCTTGCTATAGAAAAGGCAGTCCGTATAGCTCCCACCGATGTTTCTGTACTGATAACAGGTGAGAGTGGAGTAGGAAAGGAGGCATTTGCACATATTATACATACCCTCTCCAGCAGAAAACATGGCAAGTACATAGCTATTAACTGTGGAGCTATTCCAGAAGGAACTATTGATTCTGAGTTATTTGGTTTTAAGGCTGGAAGTTTTACTCATGCAGGGAAAGAGGATAAAAAAGGGTATTTTGAGGAAGCCAATGGAGGCACTATTTTCTTGGATGAAGTAGGGGAGCTCCCTCTTTCAGCACAGGTACGACTCTTGCGGGTGTTGGAGAATGGAGAGTTCATCCGTGTGGGAGACTCTACTCCTCGAAAAACCGATGTGCGTATTGTGGCAGCAACGAATGTAAAAATGCAAGAAGCTCTCAAGAAAGGGCGCTTTCGTGAAGACTTATATTATAGACTTAATACAGTAGAAATTTTCTTGCCACCGTTAAGAGATAGAAAGGAGGATATACATCTATTATTTAGAAAGTTTGCTTCGGATTTTGCACAGAAGTACCGAATGCCTACTATACAACTCTCTGAAGAAGCTGTAAAAGAACTTATTCGTTATCGCTGGCCTGGCAATATTCGTCAGCTTAAGAATATTGCAGAACAAATTTCCGTGGTAGAACAAAAAAGAGAAATTTCTGCTGAAACGCTTCTTTCCTATTTACCTCAAGAAGGAGGTAGTAATTTGCCAGCTATGATTTCACAAACTAAAACGGAAAGTGATTTTGCCTCTGAGAGAGAAATTCTTTATAAGGTACTCTTTGATATGCGTAATGATCTGAATGACCTTAAGCAACTTACCTTTAAACTTATTGAAGAAGGTAATACGCCTAAAGTACAGGAGGAAAATCAAACACTTATTCACAAGCTGTATGGCTCACAGGGAACCCCTTATTCTGATACAAATAGCGAACCAGCTATGATGTTACTCTCTCATGAAAAATCTCCTTTGGTGCGTGGTCATAGCCATTATGATTTTGCTGAAGAGATTCAAGAAGAAGAACCTATTTCCCTGCAAGATAAGGAAGTAGAACTTATAAGGAAAGCATTAGAACGGCATCGTGGTAAGCGTAAGGAAGCTGCTAAGGAACTGGGTATTTCAGAAAGAACGCTCTACCGAAAAATAAAACAATATGATTTAGAATAAGTTTTTATTTTGTACATGAATCCTATTTTTATTGGATATTGAATGGATACAATTTAAAAAAAGAATATAAGGAATTTACTTTTTAAAGAAAATGTATAGGAAAACGATAATTAATATAATATAATCGTAGAAAAGATTGTTTATTTTCAAAAAAAATTGTAATTTTGCGAGAGTAACATTAATTCTATTACATAATGAAAAAAATTATCACCCTTGTAGCCTTATTATTCGTAGGAGTAAGTCTGGCACAGTCCTATGACACTTATTTTACAAAGGAGGCGTTGCGATTGGATTTTTACCTTTATGGAACGAAAAATACAATCAATGCCACCCTTAAAGGGCTTAAGCAAGAACCTCTTTTTGGCGGTTCTCATACACATCTGATACATCCTAATCAAGGAGAATATCGAGTACAAGTGAAGGAGAAAGACTCTCATAAAGTACTTTATTCCAAAGGAATGGTTACGCTCTTTGAAGAATGGCAAAGTATGGAGACAGATGATAAAAAAGTAGAATTCTTTGAAATTCCTTGCCAAGTACCTTTTCCTAAACAAGTGGTAGAGGTAACCTTTGATCGAAGGCTCAGAAACGGTAGCTTTCAGACTATTTTCCAAACGAAAATAGATCCTACTGACTATAGAATTATAAAGGATACTCCACCTCAGTATCCCATCAAAACTATTCTTGAGAATGGAAGTTATGAAAAGAAATTGGATATTGCTGTACTTCCCGAAGGATATACTCAAGCAGAGATGGATAAGTTCCTTTCAGATGCAAAAAGACTTTTTGATTATCTTTTCTCTATTGCTCCATATGATAAGTACAAGAAAAATTTTAATATTTATGCTATATTAAGTCCTTCTCAGGAAAGTGGGACAGATATGGAGGGAAGCCCAACCAATTATAAGAATACGTTATTTGATTCTCATTTTTATTCCTTTGGCTTGGACAGATACCTAACCTGCCCCTCCTTATTTAAGGTGGCAGATGTTGCCAGTGGAGTGCCTTATGACCAGTTATTTGTAATTGTCAATACAAAAGAATATGGAGGAGGAGCCTTTTATAATTTAATAAATCTGAATGTATCAGATAACAAATATGCCGAAAAGACTTTTGTACATGAGTTTGGTCATGGATTAGTAGGTTTGGCAGATGAATATTATTATGAAGAGGGAATGGGAAGTCGTTACAATCTAAAAATAGAACCTTGGGAAGCAAATATTACTACCTTAGTGAACTTCCAAAGTAAATGGAAGGATCTAGTAGATAAAAAAACACCAATCCCTACTCCACGTACGGAGAAATACAAAGACAAGGTAGGCGCTTTTGAAGGAGGGGGATATCTCTCTAAAGGGATGTATAGCCCTATGCAGGATTGTAGAATGAAGTCCATACAGAGCAATGAATTTTGTCCTGTATGTACTCGTGCTATAGAAAGGACAATGCGTTTTTATGCAGAATAAATAATTGATTGAAGAAATACACTTTGATTGTAGTGTGTCTCAGACAATCAAAGTGTATTTTTTAATTTTATCTAATCTAATCTAATAAAAATGATTAACGGTTTCTCAAAACTTACTAAGAAACAAAAACGACAATGGATCTACCAGAACTATCTTTTCCAATATTTTCCGGAAGAAGTATTCTCTATCTATGATTTGTCTGATGATAAGTTACAGAAGCTACATGATGATTTCATAGAAAATACAATAGGAAACTATGTGCTACCCTTAGCAGTAGCTCCGAATTTCTTTATTGACGACCATTGTTATACAGTTCCCATGGTATTGGAGGAAAGTTCTGTAGTGGCAGCAGTAAGCAAAGCTGCTAAATTCTGGTCGCAGCATGGAGGCTTCCATTGTCAGGTACGTAGCATGGAAAAAGTGGGGCATATACACTTATTTTTTGATGGTAATAAACAAGAGTTATTTCAGTTCTTTAGCCAGATAGAGCCCTTGTTATATAAAGAGACCCAGCCACTTACTGAAAATATGCGAAGGAGAGGAGGAGGAATTTCTTCCATTATGCTTAAGGATATGACAGATTCCTTAGAACATTACTATCAAGTATTTGTTACTTTTCTCACAGGGGATGCTATGGGAGCTAACTTTATCAATTCATGTCTGGAACAGATGACCAAAACGATAGAAAGAGAGTCAATAGCTCGCTTGACCAAAGGCTCCTTAGAAGTGCTTATGAGCATCCTCTCCAACTATACTCCTCAATGCTTAGTGAAAGCAGAGGTATCAACTCCTGTTTCCCAGATGTCATTTGAGGATATAGAAGGTGTTACTTTTGCCACTGATTTTGTTCGCGCTATAGCTATAGCCAATGCCGATGTATATAGGGCAGTTACTCATAATAAGGGTGTTATGAATGGAATAGATGCTGTAGTTATTGCTACCGGAAATGATTTTCGCGCAGTGGAGGCTGCAGCTCACGCTTATGCTACTAAAGACGGTAGATATAAGAGTCTTACTCAAGCCTGTATCAAGGATGATATTTTTCATTTTAGTATAGAAATTCCTCTAGCTATAGGTACAATAGGAGGACTAACCAAGCTCCACCCTATGGTTAGGACAGCTATGAAAATTCTTGAAAATCCTTCAGCAGAAACACTTATGAAAATTATTGCTTGTGTGGGATTAGCACAGAACTTTGCAGCAGTGAGTTCCCTAATTACTCATGGTATTCAAAAGGGACACATGAAAATGCACTTAGCAAACATCCTTAACCAATTAGGCGCTACTTCAGAGGAAAAGCAGCAAATCATAACATACTTTAAGAATAAAACAGTCTCTTATAGTGAGGTAGTGCAACTTTTTAATCAAATAAAGGGCAGAGAGTAAAGACAAATCACCCAATGATTAACTTTGTTGGTATTATCAGTTAAGTATTTTCACCATAAGTTCCTTAAGAATATCATAGAAGGAGATAGAACCACTTTCCACACCTTTGCTTTTGAGGTCAGCTTCTTTAATAACCTCCATACAAAAACTGATTTTTCTCAAGGGATATTTGGCAGCAGCAAGCCTGTAATCTTTCAAAAAATAGGGATTTATTCCCATCTCTCTTGCCAATTCTGCATCGGATTTTCCAGTAGAACTAGAGTAGATAAATAGGTTTCTGAAGTATCTGTATAGATTTTCTGTAATCATAGCTATGGGATTATCCTTTTGATTTTCATTAAAGTATTTAATAATTTGTATGGCTTTGGGAATATCCTTTTGTCCGATGGCATTTTGTAGTTCATATACATTGAAATCCTTACTAATACCTATGTTCTGCTCTATATGAGCAGGGGTAATTTCAGTACCTTTGGCAAGGATTATTTTTAGTTTATTCAGTTCATTGGCAATACGACTCAGATCTGTCCCCAAGAAGCTAATGAGTAGTTGGCTGGCTATTTGGGTAATAGTATATCCACTTTCCTTTAAATAGCTACTAATCCATTTTGCTGTATCATTTTCATATAGTTTTTTACCTTCAAAATAGACATACTTTTTAAGTTCTTTGGCTAATTTGGTCTTTCCATCTATTTTTCCATATTTGTAACATAGTACCAAGAGAGTTGTCGGAGAAGGATTTTCTACATAAGGGAGTAGTTGTGCAATGGTACGGCTAAGTTCCTGTGCTTCTTTAACAATGATTACTCTTCTTTGTGCCATCATGGGATACTCTCTTGCATAGTGGATAAGTGAATCTATAGTGATATCCTTTCCATAAATAACCTGTTGGTTGAAAGCCTTTTCCTCTTCAGAAAGTACATTCTCTTCAATATAATTACTGATAAGATCAATGAAATAAGGTACTTCTCCTGAGAGATAATAAATAGGACTATAATTATTTTTTTTCAGTTCGGCTAAGATTTTTTCTACTTCGTTCATGTTATTTTTGTAAGCTTCTTTTTTGTATATTTGCACCTATGCAAGCATTGAATTTTCCAATATATGAATTTCGGTTCAAAAGTAATGAAAATAAATCATATATTTTTGATGTTATCCGAAAAAAATTTGTGGTGCTCACTCCAGAGGAGTGGGTTAGGCAACATGTTATACATTTTCTCTTAGAAGAGAAGAAATACCCAAAATCCTTAATGAATGTAGAGAGAAGAATACAAGTTAATCATCTTATTAAACGGTATGATATAGTTCTTTATCGCTCTGATGGTAGCATTTTCTTGGTGGTGGAATGTAAGGCACCACATGTGGAGATAACTCAAGAGGTATTTGATCAAATAGCTCGCTATAATATGACACTGAAAGCGGAAAATTTGATGATAACCAATGGATTGAAACACATTTTTTATCAAATAAATGGTGAAAAGAAAGCGTATATATTCCTTAAAGAACTTCCTGATTTTTATCTTTAAATAATTTTCTAAAAATTATCACTAATTATTGAGCACTAATCATTAAAAAGTTGTATCTTTGTACTCCATTTGGGTGAGTGGATAGTATAATGTAATTAGCTATAATTTTTTTACCTTGTCTTTTATTTAATTATGAAATTATCACATGCTAGCCTTATAATATTCTTGGTATTATTGTTAGACCAAGTCAGTAAGATATATATAAAAACCCATTTCATGATAGATCAGTCTATCCATGTATTCGATTGGTTCCATATACGTTTCATTGAAAATCCAGGAGCAGCATGGGGAGTTAAGATACCAGGAATGTATGGTAAACTTATTCTGACTATTTTTAGAATCATAGCAATCATGGGGATTGGTTATTGGTTATGGGATTCAGTAAAGAGGAAAGCTCCTAAGATTTTAATTATTTCCATTGCTCTTATTTTTGCTGGAGCTTTGGGAAATATTATTGATTCTATACTTTATGGAGTGATTTTTGATAGTAGTGTGAATAATGTAGCTACTTTCATGAGTAACCATCCTTATGGGACACTTTTTCATGGTAAAGTAGTGGATATGCTTTATTTTCCTCTGATAGATACCACCCTTCCGGAATGGGTACCTTATTATGGAGGAAGTAGATTTACATTTTTTGATCCTGTTTTTAATATTGCCGATGCTTCTATTAGTATAGCTGTGGGATTGTTGATAATTTTTAATAAGAAAGCTTTTAAAAAATAGTTGTAAATACGTTAACAAAAATTATGTGTAATTAGTATTTTAGAAGAGAAAAAATGTTTTTTTATTAACTATTAATTAGTAATTATTAAGAGTTGCCTTTTCTTTTGATAAAAATAAGATTGGGTACCTAAGAAAATAAATTTAGAAAAAAAATAAAAAAAGTAGTATTTTATTTTCAAATAAGAAAAAAGTTTATACCTTTGTGCAAAATTTAAACAAGTAAAAGAGTAATTTTATGGATACAAATCTATTTGAAACTTATGTAAAAGCTATGCACCAGGAGGTGCCTGGTTTTATTTCTATCACTGTGGTAAGTACAAATGATGGTAATACTATTGCGTATGAGGCAGCTTCTAATGTTGATAATCGCTTGTCCAGTGCTTTCCAAGTAGAAATTTTAAGACAAGCCACTAAAGCATTAGGATATGTAGAAGGGCTTAATGATAAAAATATTGAACGTATTGAAATTGCCCTTAAAGAACAGTTACATGTGTTATTTTCCTCTAAAAATCGCCAGTTCTTGGTACATTTGATTCTTGATGGAACAAAATACAATATTGCCATTACAAAAATGTTACATGAAAAATTCTTCAAAGCTGTAGAGGACAGTTATGTACCTTCAGCAGAAGAACAACAAACTGTAAGGAGGAGATTATTCTTCTAATGATAGATTTAAAAAAATATTAAATGCTCTTCCATGTGAAGGGCTTTTTGTGTTGATTTTCTAACTAATTGTAATATATACTAATCATTAATTATATGAAAAAGATTGTTTTAATAGTTGTCTTCTCTTTTTTTCTAAGTAATTGTGCTAATTCAAGTGCACCTGAATCCAAGCAGAAAGAAAAAGTTTCTAAAGAGGAAGGGACTACTGCTTTACAAACAGAACAAATAACTCTCAAAATAGAGGGTATGAAATGTCCTCATGGATGTGCTGCCATGATAGAGAAAAATCTTAAAAATACGCAAGGAGTAAAGGAGGCTGAGGTGAATTTTGATACAAAAACAGCTGTTATCTCTTATGATAGTCATAAACTTTCTATAAAAAATCTTATTTCTGTTATTGAAAATACCAATGGTGGAGATGCTTACACTGTAGTAACAGAATAAGAAAATTAATTTTTAAGGAAGTTTAATTATAAAGCAGTAGAGTATGTTATCAAATTCAAGTAAATATGCAATTAATGCCGTGTTATATCTGGCTATCAATTCATCGGTAAATAATAAGAAAGGAGTAAAGGAGATAGCAGAGACATTACAGATTCCCACTGCTTTTTTAGCTAAGATTCTACAGGTTTTAGCAAAGAAAGAAGCTATTTGTTCAACAAAAGGACCAGGAGGGGGATTCTATTTAACGGAAGAAAAAGCAAAAGCTCCTTTAGCGAGTATAGTCCATTATATAGATGGTAGTGATAAATTTGCTGTTTGTCTTTTAGGAATAAGGTCGTGTTCTGAGGAGATTCCTTGTCCAATGCATTATGCAGTAAAACCTTTTAAAGTACGATTTTTAGAAGAATTAGAAAAGCACAGTATAGAATATTTTGCAGCTAAAGTAAGAAACGGAGAAGCCTACTTAATGGTCTGATAAGTAGATTTTTAGTGAGTTTAGTGTAAAAGAGAGAGGCTACCCGAAAAGGGTAGCCTCTCTCTTTTGTAGAAAATGTCTATTTATTTTTTTCAAGTAATGTTTTAATCCTCTTGTAATTATCCATATCATTCAAAGCCATATAGATGTTTTTGAGTTGTTCTAGAACATCGTGATTAGGTTTTTTGGCATTATTCTTTATATAATCATTCAATACATCGGTTGCTTTTCTAAACAGATTATCCTTTTGATTCTTAAGCTCATCATATTGCTTAATGTCTTCAGCAGTGTTTCCCAAAGCATTCATTTGTTCTACAAGAGCATTTCCCTCATTGGTATAGCTAATGGCATAATTTAAGGCAGCGTTTGCATTGTCAGGAGCTATTTTTAGTGCTTTTTGGAAATACTTTCTTGCTTCCTCATTTTTACCCTGTTGAAGGTTCATTACCCCAATATTATATTGAGCATCAGCATTATCAGGCTGGAGTTCAGTGGCTTCTTTCATAAGAGCTTCAAACTTATTCATATCCCCCAATTGGTAATATACATTAGCCTCCTGCATAATAAGGTTTGCATTTTTAGGATAATGCTTACGAGCATATTCAAAAGCTTTAATTGCCTCCTCTTTGTTTCCTTGTGCTACATAAATATAAGCAATAGCCTGTATAATTTCTGCTTTTTTGGAAGGGGTTCTCTCTTGAGTAGGGTCGCTATAATTACCTGTTTTCATCTTCATGTCACGAGTATTCTTATCAGCAGATTTTTCTATGAGCCCAGTTTCTTTATTTTTAGCAGCATATAGGATTTCAGATCCATCATACTTTAAATTCTTCAATTCTAAGAAATACTTTAATGCTAGATCATTTTCTTTGGCTTGGCTGGCGGAGACAGCGGCATTATATAAGAATAAGGTATCCTTAGGACTGAAACGATAAACCTGTTCAAAAGCAATAGCTGCATTTTTGAAATCATTTTTTTGATAGAAAGCTTGACCCTTATCTACGGCGAGCTTAGCTACATCTGCTTTGAGATTTTCTACCTCCGTAGATATTTTACCTCCTGCTTTTTTAGCTTCAGCTAAGGAAGTGGACGCTTCAGTTAAAGAGTTCATCACATCCTTTCCTGCAATAGCTTTTCTTAAGGCAATCTCTCCTTTTAAAAAGTAATATTCAGCTGAAAACTTTCTATCGGATAATGCAGCACTCTTCACTCCTTCTAATAGTTCTTGAGCTTGGGAAAGATTGTTCCTGTCAATGGCTCTTTTAATCTCTTTTAATTCTTTTTTTTGAGCAAAAGAAACAGCAGAAAGTGCAAGAGTTGCTATTAATAAAACACTTTTTCTCATTGTAACTTAATTTTTATATTAAACTTATAATTATTTATTCATTAGAAATAGTTTTCTCCTCACCGCTGTCTATTTCATTATCATCTTCTTTCATTACTTTAGCTACTGCAGCAATTGAGTCATTTTCCTTGATATTGATGAGTCTGACACCTTGTGTGGCACGTCCCATAACCCGAAGAGCTTCTACAGACATACGAATGGCCATTCCTGATTTGTTAATAATCATTAGATCATCTTCCTGAGAAACACTTTTAATAGCTACAAGCTTTCCTGTTTTCTCAGTAATGGAAATAGTTTTTACTCCTTTCCCACCTCGGTTGGTAATACGATATACAGCTTCTCCTGTTTCAGGGTCATCTATAAAAGTACGCTTTCCATATCCATTTTCAGAGACTACCAGTACAGTTTCCTCTTTTGGATTTTCAATGGTAATCATACCAATTACTTCGTCATTCTTTTCATCATCAAAAGAGATTCCTCGCACTCCTGATCCACTTCGCCCTACAGAACGAACCTTTTCCTCTGGGAATCGAATAGCCTTACCTGATTTCACAGCCATCATTACTTGACTACTTCCTGTCGTAAGGCGTGCTTCCAGTAATTCGTCATCTTCCTTGATAGTGATGGCAACAATACCATTTTGGCGAGGACGGGAATATTGCTCTAAAGCAGTTTTTTTGATGATACCTTTTTTGGTAGCCATAATTACATAATGGCTATTGATATATTCTTGGTCTTTTAAATCCTGTGTACAGATGAATGCTTTTACATTATCTTCGGAATCAATATTGATAAGGTTTTGGATGGCTCTTCCCTTAGTATTTCTTCCTCCTTCAGGAATTTCATATACCCTGAGCCAGAAACATTTACCTTTTTCAGTAAAGAAAAGCATGTATTGGTGGTTAGTACCTACAAACAGATATTCTATAAAGTCCTTATCACGAGTGGCGGACGCCTTTTGACCGACCCCCCCACGGGCTTGTGTTTTATATTCATTAACGGGAGTTCGCTTAATATATCCTGCGTTGGAAATAGTAATAACCACTTGTTCATTAGGAATAATATCTTCCATAGAAATATCTCCTCCTGAATATTCAATAATAGAGCGGCGATCATCTCCATATTTGGCTTTCACTTCTATAAGCTCATTTTTTATAATTTCAGTACGACGTTCTTTATGAGCCAGGATATCTTCTAAATCCATAATTAGCGCCATAATCTGTTCATATTCCTCACGAATTTTGTTAAGTTCCATTCCTGTGAGGCGAGCTAATCGAAGGTCTAATATTGCTTGCGATTGAATTTCAGAAAGTTCGAATTCTTTGATGAGTTCTTCTTTAGCTATTTGGGGATTATCTGAATGGCGAATAATGTAAATAGCTCTATCCAATGTGTCTTGGGTGGCAATAACTTTCATATAACCCTCCAAGATATGAGCTTTTTCCTTAGCTTTCTTTAGTTCGTATTCGGTTCGCCTATATACTACATCATGACGGTGTTCTACAAAATGATATATTAGATCCTTAAGGTTCAGCTGTTCAGGGCGCCCATTAACTAACGCAATATTATTAACACTGAAAGAGGATTGTAAGGGGGTGTGCTTGAATAGGTTATTTAATACTACGTTAGGTATAGCATCTTTTTTAAGGACATATACAATTCGCATCCCTCCTTTGCCTGTTTCATCAAATACATCGGCTATGCCATCCAATTTTCCTTCTTTGACAAGGTCAGCAGTTTGCTTTACCATCAAGGCTTTATTTACCTGATAGGGAATTTCTGTAACAATGATACAATCGCGATTATCCACCTCTTCAAAGTGGGCTTTTCCACGAATGATGATTCGTCCACGTCCTGTCTTGAACGCTTCTCTTACTCCATCATAACCATAGATAGTACCTCCTGTAGGAAAGTCAGGGGCTTTGATATATTCAATGAGCTCATCTATCGTGATATTTTGATTCTCAAGGTAAGCAACTATCCCATCTACAACTTCAGAGAGGTTATGAGGAGGCATATTCGTAGCCATTCCTACAGCAATCCCTGCAGCCCCATTAACAAGTAAGTTAGGAATACGTGTAGGAAGAACGGTAGGTTCCTCCAGAGTATCATCAAAGTTAAGCCTGTGATCAACAGTTTCTTTCTCAATATCAATGAGCATATCTTCCGCCATTCTGCGCATTCTCGCCTCCGTATAACGCATAGCAGCAGGAGAATCTCCATCAATAGAACCAAAGTTTCCCTGCCCATCTACAAGCATGTAACGCATATTCCAGTCCTGAGCCATGCGCACCATAGTATCATATACAGAGGAATCTCCATGAGGGTGATATTTACCTAATACCTCCCCTACAATACGGGCAGATTTCTTATAAGGAGTATTACTACGAACCCCCAACTCGTGCATACCAAAAAGGACACGGCGATGTACAGGTTTTAATCCATCTCGCACATCAGGTAAAGCACGTGAAACAATTACCGACATTGAATAATCAATGTAGGCACTCTTCATCTGGTCTTCAATATTAATAGGAATGAGTTTTTCTCCTTCAACCATTGTAAAATCTTCTTTTTATTTCAAGGTGCTAATTTACGACCTTTTTTTGATTTGAAAAAATAAAAACCGAAAAATAATGGTAAATCTAAGAAATTAACATTATTTTATAGTTTTTCAACTATTTTATTTACTTATTCACGTACTATTTTCTGTAAAGTATCTAATGAAAATTGTTCTAAGAGGATTTCTTTGTCTTCTTTTAGAAAGTCAAAATCACTTTCTTTAGCATGACGAATTGTATACAAAATAACATTTTCAATACAGCTCACTTTGAATTTTTCTCGCAGATTTTCAAGTAGAAAGGGAAGATTATTGAATTTGTCTTCTATACAAAGATTAAAGCTAATAGCAGAATTTTGTAATAAACTTACCTTTATCTGATAAGTAGCTAAAAGATTGAAAATAAAACTAATATTTTCCTCAGCAATAAAAGAAAAATCTAAAGAAGAAAGAGAAAGAAGATGTTGGTTTTGCTTGCGAATATAGCATGAAATCTTAGGAATTAATTCCTTGGTATTGCAAACAGAACTGCCTGAAGCTTCAGGTTGTAAGAAAGAACGAACATTCAGAGGAATTCCCTTTTTCTGTAAGGGTTGGAGAGTTTTGGGGTGAATTACAGAAGCTCCATAAAAAGCAAGCTCAATAGCCTCCTGATAAGGAATCTTCTCAAGTAATTGTGTTTGTGAAAAATATCTAGGATCTGCATTGAGTACTCCTGCAACATCTTTCCAAATAGTGACGTTCTCCGCTTGCAAACAATAGGCAAAAATAGCAGCAGAATAGTCAGAGCCTTCTCGGCCTAAGGTGGTGGTAAAAAAATTGGGATCACTTCCTATAAATCCTTGTGTAATGTACATTAGAGAAGGGTTGATATTATCAGAAATATTACGCTGTGTTTCTTGCCAATCTACTTCAGCTTCTCTATAATTACTATTGGTTTTTAACAAATTGCGTACATCTAACCAAGTGTTACGAATTCCTTGGTCATTTAAATAATGGCTAATAATACTGGTAGAGATAAGTTCTCCAAAACTAACAATTTGATCATATACGAAGCTATGTTTTGGAGATTTGTTCTTCTCTAAAAAAGAAGAAATTTCTCCAAAAAAACCATCAATTTTCCAATATACAGGATGATTTTTGTTTTCAAAAAGTTCATTGATAATTTGGTAATGAAAATCTTTTACTTTCTGCAGATTCTCTTCTAAGGAAGATTTATCATTGAAGTAACTATTTACAACCTTTTCTAGAGCATTGGTTGTTTTTCCCATAGCAGAGACAACAATAAGAATATTCTTTTGGTTGTCTTTCTTTAAGATAGACACTACATTGCGTACGCTATTGGCATCTTTTACGGAGGCGCCTCCAAATTTGTATATTTTCATAGGATAATATTAACAAGGGTTCTATGTAAGAAAAACTTTTGAGAAAAGAAATATTCTTAGTAACTTATCTATTTGTAAATCAATAGTTTAACTAAAAAATATCCTCTATATAATTAACAGACAAAATTACTGAAATATTCTTTGTAATAGACAAAATTTATAAAAATTGCAAAAAGAAGTTATTGACTTAAGATATATTGATATAGAAAGTGTATTACTTAATTTGAACATATATGTATTAAAAAAGCCATCTTATTAAAGACAGCTTTTAAAAAAGTGGAATTTCAAATTAATAACCATGTTTATGAGTTGGAAAGCATTGTGGGCATTACAAGCATATACACTTTCTCTCCTTCATCCAATCCATCGGCAGGAGTAAGGATTCCTGGGCGATTGGAGTAGGACATTTCCAAGAGCACCTCATCGGAGGAGAGGTTACTGAGCATTTCTATAAAGAATTTTGAGTTAAAACCAATTTCCATATCATCGCCTTCATAATTACAAGGAATAGTTTCATTAGCACGATTATTATATTCTATGTCTTCAGCAAAGATTTGTAAGGAGTTTCCCACTATTTTTACACGCATTTGATGAGTGGATTTGCTAGCAAAGTTAGAAATACGTTTGGTAGAGTTCATCAAGAGATTACGGTTCACAATTAGTTTATTTGGATTTTCCTTAGGAATCACAGCCTCATAATTAGGATAGTTACCATCAATGAGGCGACATACATAATCTAATTGATCGAAGGAAAATTTAGCATTACTTTCATTGTACTCAATGGTAACTTCACTTTCACTTCCTGCTAAAATACCTTTGAGAAGGTTAAGAGGTTTCTTAGGAATAACAAAAGAAGCAGGGTATTCAGATTTTATATCCTGTCGTTCATATTTTACTAATTTGTGAGCATCGGTAGCTGCAAAGATAAGGGCATCCTCTGTAAGGTTAAAGAAAACACCATTCATAATAGGACGCAGATCATCATTTCCTGTAGCAAAAAGGGTGCTTTGTATGGCAGTAGCTAAGATGTCTCCCATAAGACTTACATGATTAGCATTTTCTATTTCTACTACAGTAGGAAATTCTGCACTATCTAAATAAGCTAAAGTGTATTTCCCATTATTGGAAACGATATCAACAGTATTATTATCATTAATAATAAAAGTAAGTGCTTGTTCGGTAAATGTTTTAAGAGTCTCAATTAGAATTTTATAAGGAACAGCAATACTTACAGTATCAGAACTTTCCACCTCAATGACTCCTTTGATAGTTGTTTCTAAGTCAGAAGCAGAAACCACTAGCTTATTTCCGGATAATTCAAATAGAAAATTCTCTAAGATAGGCATAGTATTATTGGTGTTGATAACTCCACCTATAATTTGAAGTTTTTTCAACAAATACGAACTTGATACAATAAATCTCATGACGTTTGTTTGCGTTAGTAAAAATAAATGCAAAGATATTTCAAAAAAAGGGAACTATAAAATTTTTCACTAAAAATTAAGAAAATCGTTTCTTATACCAGAACTTACTAATTAAACCTATGAATAGAAGAAAAGTTAAGGGGATTATAAGTGATATTGATTTCCAATAATTTGACTCTTTTTCCAATTTCTTTTTGTCTAAGAAAGCTAAAGAAACTTTTTTATTTCTTAGTTGTAAAAAGGAAGTATCATCAAGGAGGTAATTTACACAATTTTGAAGGAAAATTTTGTTGTCAAAGAATTGGTTCGTCCATTTATCATAGCCCAGTTCGATAGGTTCTCCTTGAACAATATCATTTCTAATGATATCACCATCAGAGATTACTATCATCTTGGTAGGAGTACTTAGGTCTTTGTCTTTTATTTGAGGAATAGGTTTCACTCTATTTTTATAGACAGAAGAAAAAGTACCCTCTAAGAGTACTGCTACAGGAAAATTACCTTTTTCGTAACCTTCCATTGTCTTTTCAGGGAATTCAAGAATAATTTCTCTTGGGGTTCCTTCTTGCTTGGAGATAGGAGAGGATGTGAGAAGTATCTGTTTCTTGATTCCATTACTCAAGGTATCAATACTACTGACAAATTGTAATCGAATTCCATCTAGGTTTTTGTTTATTAAGTGATTATTAGAAGAAAGAATCATAGGTGAGTATACCCAAGGGATAGGAGTGTATTGTGTTTGGCTTCCACTACCTTGAGCTACCATAATTTGAGTAAAATACCAATCATTAAGTAAGTCATAGTTCAGACGTACGCCATACTTGAAAAGCATGTCTCCTAAGTTCAAATCAAGAGGCATAGCCATAGTATGACCTTGTTGGTGAAACATATCTTCTAAGGAAACGGCTACAGGATCTAATAACCACAATACTCGTCCTCCGTTCATAATGTATTGGTCAAGAACTTGTTTTTGTTTATCGGTGAATCTTTCTGTAGGTTTTGCTATGATACATAACTGAAATTCTGAAAGTTGCTTAAGTGTCCTCTCAGGAGAAGTAGCTACAGAATCCAATGTAAAAGGAGCAATATGGTAGTATGCCTGTTCTGAGCGTAAGAAATCTGCAATTTGGATATCAGCAAGGGTACCATTACTTTTGAGGACTGCTATTTTTTTATCTTTTTCTAATAATAACTTGTATAAGGCGTCAGAGAAGGCATACTCTAAGTTCTGTACAGAAAACTGTATTTTTTCTTGATTAGTAGCTCCTAACTTATTCCGAAGTAAAGAGACTTTCTCTTGTTTTTCTCCTTTGGTAATTATTGCCCAGGGAAATAGGTATTCTTCAGAGGTTTTACCTTCTGTCATAGAGGTGATCATAAGGGGAGTGAGTCCTTCATAACTAAGTTTTTGTATTTCATCTTCAGGTTTTTTACCTTCTAAAGGATTAATGAATTCGAAGCGAATATATTGGTTCTTTGCTTTATATTCCTCTAATAACTGAAGTGTTTCTATCTGTAAACGCTTGTACTCAGCAGGAATATTTCCTTTGAGTAATACTTTTATCACCAAAGGCTCTTTTATTTTTGAGAGTACTTGTAAGGTAGTAGGGGAGAGGGTATAGCGCTTATCATAAGTAAGGTCAAATCGTTGGTAGAAAACCCTGCTAATACCTAAAATAACTACTAAGCTAATGATAACTAAAAATAGGGAAATAAAGTGAGGTTTTATATTTTTCATTTTTTTTCTAATTGTAAAGATAGTTGTGTTAAGTATAAGAAAAAGAAACTAATACAGAGAAAATAGATTATATTTCGTGAATCAATGACTCCCCTACTTATATCTTCAAAATGTGTTTTAAAGCCAAAAGAGAAAAGAGTATTTTCTGTAAATATACCTATAAGTTCATCCAATCCAAAGAAAAAGAAGAAGTTCAAGAAGGTAGCGATAATAAAAGCAATGATTTGATTCTGGCTTATAGCAGAAGCGGCAATTCCTACAGCTATAAACGTAGAATCTAAGAGTAATAAAGCAATATAAGACCCAATCGTACTGGCTATATCCATATTCCCCTTAGGATTTCCCAGTTGCCAGACTATATATATGTATATACCTGAAAAACATAAAAGAATACATACAAATACAAATACTGAAAAATATTTAGCAAGAACGATTTTCCAAATAGAGATAGGGCGAGTAAAGAGCAAGGGGAGCATGCCATTGCGCTTCTCCTCAGAGATAATGCGCATAGTGAGTGCTGGAATAAGAAAGACAAAAATCCACGCAGAAAGCAAAAAGAAAGGTTGTAATGAGGCAAAACCACTTTCAAAGATATTATAATCTCCTGATAATACCCATAAGAATAGACTATTGAAAAGTATGAAAGCACCTATGACGACATATCCTATAGTGGAGGTGAAAAAATAACGAATTTCCTTCTTAAATAAAGCTCTCATTTTTAAATGATAATTTCCAGATTTTGCGCCAAAAGTACAACTATTTTTTTAGCTAACAAAAATTACCTATATATTTTTTTAAACAAGAATTTGGCATAATTATTGCTATAACCCAATGCTGTTTATAAATAAGGAAATGATGAAAAAATGTTTTATATTATTTTTTGTACTTGTTACTTCTTTTTCTCAAGCACAAAATGCTAATAGGGCTAAGGCTCTGTTAGATGAGGTATATAAAAAGGTGTCTTCTTATAAAAATATTTATATTGATTTTCGCTATTCTTTTGAAAATTCAAAAGAACATATTAAGCAGGATACTCGGGGTAATGTAACCTTAAGTGGTGAGAAATATCTGCTTAATTATATGGGGGTTACTAAACTTTTTGATGGGAAAAAGATATATACTATCATCCCTGAAAACGAAGAGGTTACTATAGAGACTGCTAATAATAAAGATGAGCAGATGATCATGCCATCCCAAATGCTTACTTTCTATAAGAAAGACTTTTCTTACAAATGGGATATTGTCCAACAAGTGAAAGGAAGAAAAATTCAGTATATAGAACTTAAACCAATCAAACAATCTTCTGATATCAAGCTTATTCTTCTAGGGATAGATACTACTACTAAGCATATCTATAACCTTATACAGGTGGGCAAAAATGAAGCAAAAACAACCATTACAATTAATGAGTTTAAAACAAATCAGCCCCTAAGCGGAAATGAATTTGTTTTCAATGAGGATAAGTATAAAAAGCAAGGCTATTACATTAATAAATAATTTTATGTAAAGGCGCAATTAATTGCGCCTTTTTTTATAACTTTGCCACTTTGATTGCTTTGCATATTTTTTATGAAGATATTAGATCGTTATATATTATCACGCTTTATATTTAATTTTGTTAGTTCCTTTTTGATAATTATACTGATATTTATTTTTCAAACTATTTGGCTTTATATAGATGAGTTAGCAGGGAAGGGACTTAGTATATTTATCATTATAAAGTTTGTAGCGTTGATGCTTCCTAACTTAATACCTCTTATTCTTCCTCTTACAGTAGTGCTCTCTTCCATTATGACCTTAGGTGCTTTTGGTGAGAGTTATGAGCTTGCAGCAATGAAAGCCTCAGGTGTTTCTTTACTTAAGGGAACTCGTACTCTTATTCTTTTCATGCTTTTGCTTAGTATTGGGGTATTTTTCACTTTTAATAATTTGCAACCTTGGTCAAATCGTAAAGCGGTAGCTTTGCGTGATAGTATTAAGAACAAGCAACCATCGCTGGCTATTAGTCAGGGCATATTCAATAACGTACAGGATTTCTCTATTAAGGTGGAAAAGAAAACAGGTGAAAACGGAGAATTCCTTCATGATATTGTGATACATAAATTAGGGGTAGATGGACTTAGTCGTACTGTTATTAAAGCCAAAGAGGGAGAGCTTTCAGGACATAAAAAAGGCTCTAATGTGCTCCAACTTATTTTAAAGGATGGTACTTATTACGAAGATGTTAAGAGTGCGAATAGTGATATTACCTTTCCTTTTGTAAAGGCAAAGTTCCAGGTACATACCCTTAATATTGATATTAGTTCTCTTAATACAGAAGTTAGTTATGATGAAAGTGGTGAAAGAGATTATTACAAAACAATGAATATAAATCAACTTTCTCATGCATTGGACTCTATTGTTACAAATTATAAACAAGAAGCTAAAGATTTTGGAGATAATTTCTATAGACGAACAGGGATGCCTTATCTGTTAGAACAAGAGGAAGACGAAGTATCAAAAGTTCCTCCGATAGACTCCATAAGAGAGATGAGCCTTGTCTTAGAAAAATATAAAGAGCAGGATAAACTTTCACAAGTATATAACCTTGCAAAAGATAACATTAATTCCCTTATTAATAATTTGGATAATAATAAGGATAATGTGGAATATCAACAGAAGTTGATTAATATATATCGTCTTACTTTTAGTGATAAAATTGCTTTGGCAATTACCTGTTTTGTGCTTTTCTTTGTAGCAGCACCTTTAGGTGCAATTATTCGGAAGGGAGGTATAGGAATGCCTTTGGTGGTTGCTATAGGACTATTTCTTACTTATTATTTTTCAGGACTGCTTACCAAAAATATGGCGACTAATGGTAATATCAATCCTTATATAGCCCCCTGGATACCTACATTTTTCTTATTACCTTTGGGTATTTATCTTACAATACTTGTTAATGAGGATAAACCTGTAGGTAACTTTGGAGAATTGGTGCACTTTATTGAAAAATTATTCTTTAAGAGAAGAAAATAAGAAGAAAGCTAATCATAACTTTTATAACTTTATTATTAGTAATAATATTAGTTTGTATAATAACTTTATTTTATGAAAGACCTATTAGGAAGATCTCTGTTGGATTATCAGCTTAATGATCGTGAAAGTGATGTACGTGTGGAGACTAATATTTCTGCAAGTGAGTATCTTTTTAGATCACATTTCTTTCGCTCTTTCTCTCAGATGATTCCTTTAGAACAAGAAGCACTTACTTTAGCTAAAGGTCGTGTATTGGATGTAGGGGCAGGAGTGGGTTCTCATGTATTATACTTACAAAAACAAGGATTAGAAGCGGTAGCATTGGATATATCTCCCTCAGCAATTGAGGCTTGTAAGTTAAGAGGTGTGAAGAGAACAGTTGTAGGAGATATATTGAATTATCAAGGGAAATTTGATACTATCCTCCTTCTCATGAATGGTATAGGCATTTGTAAGCGACTTTCTTTGATAGATATATACTTACAAAAATTAAAATCACTTCTTACTGAAGGAGGACAAATCCTTACTACATCTACAGATATTATTTATATGTTTGACCAGGATGAAGATGGTAGTTACATTATCCCTATGGATGAGGAAGTTGATTATTATGGCGAACTTATTTATACTATCTATTATAAAGGACAAAAGGAATCTTTTCCTTGGCTTTTTATAGATTATAATACTTTACAGAGAGCAGCTAGTAATAACGGTCTTAATTGTGAACTTATACAAGAAGGAGAGGATTATAATTACTTAGCAAAAATGACTATGTAATTCTATAATTTATGAATTTTTCTTCTGTTTTTTACTTCCTTCATATATGTTATAGTTTACTAATCGGCTTTCTAATTTTCCATTGAATAGTTTTATTTTGTGAGATGGCCGTAAGCCTACCCATTTTAGGGCTTCCAAATTGGAGGTAATGAACCATGTCTGGGTATTGGGATACTGTTGCTTAAGAGTATCTCCAATTTGCTTATAAAAAGTAGGAGCATCTACTTCTAAGCGTTCTCCGTAAGGAGGATTAAAAGCCATAAAGAGAGGTCTTTCTGTCTGTTTCTGTGTTTTGAAGAAATCACATTGTTCTATAGCAATATAGTCCGAAAGTCGTGCATTTTTCACATTCTCTTTAGCTTTATTCACTGCAGAAGGAGCTTTATCATAACCCATAATCTGATAAGGGAATTCTTTTGCTTTATTTAGGCAACTATCAAAAATAGTTTCAAACAAATCTACATCATAGTCTTCCCATTTCTCAAAAGCGAATTCTTTACGATGAAGATTGGCAGGAATATTACAAGCAATCATAGCACCTTCTGTTAGGAAAGTACCACTACCACACATAGGGTCAAGAAAATCACATTGCCCCTGCCAACCACTCAAGAGAAGAATACCTGCCGCAAGTACCTCGTTAATAGGAGCTATATTTGTTTGTGTACGGTAACCACGATGATGCAAAGAAGCTCCAGAGGTATCTAAAGATACAATAACTTTATTTTCTTTTTGAATATGAATAAAAAGCTGTATATCAGGATGTAATGTATCTATATTAGGACGTTTTCCTGTTTTGTTACGGAACCTATCCACAATAGCATCTTTGGCTCTAAGAGTCATATATTGAGAATGATGGAATAAGTCAGAAGCAAGTGTAACTTCTACAGCAAAAGTTTGTGAGGGAGTAAAGAGTCCCTCCCAAGGATATTCATAAAGTGCTTGGTAGTATTCTTTTTCATTCCTAACATAGAAAGAGTGAATGGGTTTGAGAATCTTCAGAGCAGTACGTAAACATAGATTTGCTTTATACATAAAACCCTTATCTCCTAAAAAAGAAACACTACGTATTCCCTTTTCTATTTTCATTGCTCCTAATTGTCGTAATTCTTCCTCTAAAATATCCTCAAAGCCGAAAAATGTTTTCGCAACCATTGCATAGTTTTCCATAAAAAGCAATATATATAAATAATAAAAAAGATATAAATGTATGAATACAAAAAAGGCTGTTCAAAAGTATGACTATTAACCATTTTCTCTTTTATTATCTTAAGAATTCTTCTCTCAAGGAGGGAGTTCCATAAGCAAGTATTAATATACAGCATTTTTTAGAAAGCCATCTTGAATCTTATACATGCTTGTTCTCCCTTGTACCTTTAGAAAAGGAGGTTTTTTAATTTTTTGAACAGCCTTTCACCATAGTCAAGTGCTTACTTTGCTGGAGGATAAATCCAAGTACTTAAGCCTTTATTCTTTATCTCAGGCATATAACTTTCAGCTTGTGCTCTTGAAGAGAAGCCTTTGTAGGCTACTAAGTAATATCCTTTTTCATTCTGACCTACCATTCCTGCTGTGCTATATCCCTCATTCTTAAGTTGTTTAATGCGATTATGAGCATTAGCTTCTGAGCTAAAGGCTCCTGCGATTAAGAAGAAATTTCCTGAGATTTTTGAACTATTAGAGGTATCTGTATGAGAAACGGTCGTAGTGCTTGTATTATTGGTTTGCTTTGTTTGTTGCTGAGCAGCAATGGCGGCTCGTCTCTCAGCTTCTTTAGCTTCTTTCTCAGCTTTTTTAAGCTCTTCCTTACGCTTTTTTACTAAAGCAGGGTCTTTGACTACTTTTACAGTAGTGGGGGTTAGTTGTACATCAGGTAAGTAAGTTGCTTTTGCTATTTCCTGATTTACAAGTTCATCTACTTTGGCTTGATCTGGTTGTACTTCTACTATTGTAGGATTCTCTTGAGTTGTGAGAATTGAATAGGCGGCGTATCCTATGGCAGAAAGCCCAACAATAGTGACTGCAGCATACTTTATAGAAATTGGCATTTTAGGTTTGGGCTTCCCTGCTGCTGCTTCTTGAGGGGTAACACTTGGATTTTCTACTAATCCAGGTTTGTTATTTTGTTCATTCGAATATAAGGGATTAGCTACTTCAACTCCTGATTCACTTTTGTTGATTTCTTTGGTAGTTACATTGGACATTCCAAAAGAATCTGTAAGATAATTTTCTTTAGATAAAGAAGTAAAAATAATATTGTTATCAGTTCCTTTGGTGAATTTTCCTATATTAGCTAAACGAATTTCTTTTCCTAAGCTAAGTTCTTGTTTCCATCGATTTACGACAGATTTTATATATTCCTGAGCTTCTTCATAGGAGGAGCGTTCAACCTCAGAAATATGCTTGGCTACCAAACCATCATTATAGGTGAGGCGAGAATTGAAAGTAAGTTCTTTTTGAGGAGGTGAAAAAGACTTATCTGCCGCCAATTCAGCAGCTTTTCTATTGGAAACAAAAGCACCAAATTCAGGAATAATTACACATTGGTGCTTGAATAATAAATCCTCTATATAAGTATCTAAATTTTTCATAGGTCAATATCTATTAGAGATTTTTAATTTTCGGCACAAAAGTACACATTTTTTATTACATGTGAAAAAAAACACCTATATTGTTGATAATTTTTTTAGATTCTTTACTTAATTCTATTTCGTTTAACACTTTTTAAGGGCTTAAACGTTCTATTTTCCAATCATAGTCTTCCTCAAGAGTATAACGTATGCGATCATGTAATCTGTTAGGACGCCCTTGCCAAAATTCTAAGGATATGGGTCTGACTAGGAAACCTCCCCAATGAGTAGGACGTTTTAAAGGTTTTCCTTCCATTTCCTTTTCTAAAGAATTAAGTTTTTCTTGCAAATATTCACGAGAGGGGATTACTTCACTTTGTGCAGAAATAATAGAACCTAATTGACTTCCTCTGGGACGAGATTCAAAATAACCATTAGAAAGGTTTTCAGCGAGTTTTTCGGCTACTCCTTTGATTATAATTTGTCGTTCTAACACAGGCCAGAAAAAGGATAAGCAGATATTAGGATTGGCGATGATAGCTTTCCCTTTTTCACTATTGTAATTAGTGTAAAAGATGAATCCTTCATCAGTATACTTTTTTAACAATACTATACGTGTTTTCGGGAACCCATCAAGCCCTATAGTAGAAACAGACATTGCATTAGGCTCCCGCTCGGTATTGGATTGTTGAGTCTGAAAAAACCATTGTTGAAATTGTTCCATTGGATTCTCCTTCAAGTCCTTTTCTAGAAGTTCTCCTTGTGAATATACAAGGCGTAAGTTACTTAAATCTTTTTCCATAACTATTTATTCTTTAATACAGTAGGATTCTTTAACCCATTAAAACTAATAATTTCCCCTACTAAAGAACCTACTCGAAGGCTAGCCTTTATTTTTACAGGGATTTTGTTAAGGTCATCACTAATCCATAATGTAAGACTTTCTTGCTCCTTGAATACACGTCCATCTTGCACTAATGGTCTGAAGATGAGAGTATCAATCTTCCCTAAAGGAGTGTCTACCTTTTCTCTTCCTAAAAATTTCAAACGGAATTTGAATACTTCATCATCATCAAAAATCATGTCCATACTTACTTCATCATTTATATTCAATGTATTCATTTTAGGGTTATTACGTAGATAATATAAAGCAGAGATCACATCTTTTATTTCTGGTTGAATGGGCATATTTTTTTCTTGGTTATTCTCCAAATTTTTGATGTGTACATTATTGTTTGCAAAGTTAAAAAAGAAATTAAGTTTTTTCGTATATCCTCCCTCGTATATATTTCTATTGAAGAAATAGGGTTTATTTGTAACCTTGTCAAAGTAGCTCTCATAAGTATCATTTACTTTAAAAAATAGCTTTGCCAAACCAGTAGTTTCTCCTTTTCCTAAAGCATGGTATACGGTCTTTCCTTCGTAAGTTTTATTTTTTAATACAAGAGAAGCATAGCTGGCATTAAAAATACCATAACGCACACGGAACTTGAGGTATTCCCCTTCTTGATAAGCACTTTCATTTTGTGAAAAACAGGGATAAGTTACTATGAGTGAGATTAATATAATTAGTTTTTTTATCATATAGACTTATTTTTATATTGGAAAATCGCAACAAATATACTACATTTTTCTTTTATTCAAATTCTTTATATAAATATTTTATCATTCTGTAGATTGAATCCTTTAAAATGGTAAGAGTTATTTGCAGGTTAATTGCAAAAAGAATGCCAAAAATTTTCATATTTGATTAATAGTTTTTTGTTTTAAAAATTTGTAAATACTAAAAAAATATGTATTTTTGCCAAAAAAATATTATTATGAAGAGGATTTTATTTTTTTCTTTTTGTATTCTCTTTCTAACTAATTGTGGTAGAAAGGAGAGTAGAAATGACTTACAACAATTATATCTAAAAGGTGAGATTAAACAGCTTAAGGTGTCCTCTTATACAGTAGTAGAAAAATTCAATCAGGTAGAGAAAAAAGCAAAAACTACTGAGCGAGAGAATTTCTTACTAATATTCAATGACAAGGGAAATCAGGTGGAGAAAACACTTTTTTCTCCTACAGATAAGCCTATACGAAAATTTACTTATCAGTATGATATGAAAGGAAAGCGAGCACTGGTAAATGAATTTCGAGAAGATGGTTCTTTGAAAGTTAGGTACATCTATACTTATGTTCAAGAAGGGAATCAGTTGGAGGTAAATGCATATAATGGAGAAGGAGCCTTTATAGAGAAAGAGACACGTACCTATGATTCTAATCAGAATCCTTTGGAGGAAATCTCTTATAATGGGAAAGGAGATTTAGAGCAAAAGCAAGTTAATATCTATAATAATGAAGGGCTTTGTTCAGAGAGTAATCTTTATACAGGAACGGGAGAACTAAAATTTCGGTATACTTACCTTTATGATAATGAAAATAATATGATCGAGAGAAAAAAGTATGATAAAGAAGGAAAAACAATCGCTAACCATACCTATACGTATTCTTTTGATAAACAAAATAATTGGATTAAGAGAATTGAATATATTAATGGTAAGGCAACTTACCTAACAGAAAGAGAAATAGGCTATGGTATAGGTCAAAAGGAACTTAGAGAGCCTATAGCTCAGATGGATACAGCTCCTGAAAAACAACCATCTTCTTCTTCTGTGCGAAAAAATGATTGGACGAACCAAGAACTCAAAGGAGAAGTGAAATCCTTACGAGTAAGGACTTATACAGGACAAAACCATAAGCAGAAAGAT
Organism: Capnocytophaga sp. G2; assembly: GCF_035282625.1. Lineage (NCBI taxonomy): Bacteria > Pseudomonadati > Bacteroidota > Flavobacteriia > Flavobacteriales > Flavobacteriaceae > Capnocytophaga > Capnocytophaga sp. G2. The sequence continues at coordinate 57,408 of NZ_JAYKBU010000006.1, forward strand.
AATGGGCAGAATACTCTTTCTATATTCACTAAAAAGGGATATCTTAGCCGGATTACTTATTATGATAAGGATAATCTCTATAGTTATGAGAAAACATTTGCTTATGAATATGACAAAGGAGGCTGGCGTACACAAGGAAAAATGTATTTCAATGACAGTGATTATCTTTTAATTAATTATGATGAAAAAGGATATATGACAGGAGGTTATCTGTATCAGAATGGTACACGGTTTGACCTGAAGGTTGCCTATAATGAGTCTGGAAATATTATATCTTATTATTTAGGCGATACCGAAATACTCTACCAATATGATAAAAACCAATATTTGGTAAAAGAAAAGCATAAAAATGAAAAAGATGCTTGGGAAGTTCATTACAGCAGAGCTAAAAATGGAAATGTAACAGAAGAACAGATATTTCGTAAGGGAATACTGGATGAGAAAAAAACCTTCATCTATACCTTTGATGAAAAAGGGAATTGGGTAGAAAGAACACAATATAAGAATAGGACACCTGTGGAGGTAACTGAGCGTGTTATTGAGTATTATCAATAATATAGATAACTTATTAGGATTGTTTAGATGAAAGTAACAGAACATATAGCAAGAGCAAAGGGAGAAACGCTCTTTTCATTTGAAATAATTCCTCCTAAAAAAGGGAATAATATAGAGGAACTTTATAAAAATATAGAACCTTTATTGGAATTTAAGCCTCCTTTTATTGATGTAACTACCTCTCGTGAGGAATATTTCTACAAAGAATATCCCAGTGGACTGTTAGAAAAGAAGATAGTCCGAATGCGACCAGGGACAGTAGGGATTTGCTCAGCTATTCAGCACAAATATAATGTAGATACAGTTCCTCATGTACTTTGTGGCGGTTTTACCAAAGAGGAAACAGAAGATCTTTTGGTGGACTGTTTCTACTTAGGGATAGATAATGTGATGGCGCTAAGAGGAGATGCTATGAAAGAAGAAAAATACTTTCGTCCTACTAAAAGTGGACATACTTTTGCTCTTGATTTAGTAAAACAAATAGATAATTTGCGCAGAGGAATCTATTTACATGATACTTTAGAGAATAATGCAGGTATGGATTTCTGTATAGGAGTAGCAGGATATCCTGAAAAACATATAGAGTCCCCTTCTAAAACTTTTGACTTAGAGAAGCTTAAAGAAAAGATAGATAATGGGGCTAATTATATTGTTACCCAAATGTTCTTTGATAATAGAAAATATTTTGAGTTTGTAGAAAAGGCACGGCAGATAGGTATTCAAGTTCCCATTATTCCTGGCATTAAACCTATCACCATTAAAAAGCATCTTAATATAATTCCTCAAGCATTTTTCTTAGATCTTCCAGAGGAATTGGTTAAAGAAATTGAAAAGTGTAAGAATAATAATGAAGTAAAGCAAGTAGGAATAGAATGGGCTATTGAACAAAGTAAGGAATTGAAAAGGGCAGGAGTCCCTTCTCTGCATTACTATTCTATGGGAAAATCGGAGAATGTTATTCAAATTATCTCTAAAGTTTTTTAAAGATATATACTAAAAACCAAATTAAATATTTTGCAAAAATTTAGAATATCATTTGTGTATAAAGAATTAAATCTTTAACTTTGCCCGCGAAAAATAAGAAGAAATATGTCAAGAATTGTAGAAAAATATTTGGAGTATATTGTTGCTATAATTATAGGAATAATTACTAGAAATATATGGATTGCAATAGCAATTTTATGTTTAGGATTATTGCTTCGCTTAACTATTTTTAAAGGTAGGAGTAGTAATCAAGGAAATCTGAATCCTCAAAATATATTAGAAGGAGGATATAATCCTACTGACTTTGAATTAAACCTACTTTCCTTGTGTGCTCTCATTATTAAAGCTAATGGAACTAAACCTACTCAAAAGGAATTGGATTATGTACGTTATAAGTTTGTCTCTCTTTATGGAAAAGAAAAAGCCAATGAGATATTCCGTGCTTTTAATCAGATAAAGCATGCAGAAGTACCTATTACACGCATTTGTCTGTATATTCGCGCTCGTACTAATTATGAAGCTCGTTTATCTATTATTCACTTCTTATTTGATATAGCCAGTCTAGATGGACGTATTAAAGAGAATGAAATGGCATTATTGGAACGTATTAATAAAAATTTGAATATTAGTCAATCGGATTTTGAGAGTGTAAAGGCTATGTTTAGACAAGAAAAAGATGATGATTATACCATACTTGGAATTAATAAGGATGCTTCTGATGCTGAAGTGAAAAAAGCCTATCGCGATATGGTCAAGAGATATCACCCTGACCGTATAGAAACTGATGATGTAGCCATTAGGAAAGGCGCCGAAGAAAAGTTCAAGCGTATACAAGAGGCTTATGAAAGTATTCAACGACAAAGAGGGTTTCAATAACCCTTTTTTTATTTAACTTTAAAATGAAAATTTTATGAATATACATCCACCTAAAGCACCTAAAGAGGAAAAGATATTAGAAATTCATTCGGATAAGCGCATTGATAATTATTATTGGCTTAATAGGCGTGATACTCCTGAAGTATTGGCGTATTTAAATGCTGAGAATGAATATTTCTTTCAGGAGATGAAGCACACAGAAACTTTTCAAAAAAGGCTCTTTGAGGAGATGAAAAGTCGTATCAAAGAGGATGACGAATCTGTTCCTTACAAGTATAATGGCTATTGGTATTATACCCGTTATGAACAAGGAAAAGAATACCCCATCTTTCTGCGTAAAAGAGACTCAGAGAATATGCTAGAGGAAATACTCTTTGATGTTAATAAGATGGCTCAGGGATATGATTTCTATCAACTGGTGGATTATGCTGTAAGTCTTGATAACAAATGGGCATCTTTCTCTGTAGATACACAGGGCAGGCGAATGTATTCTCTTTTTGTTAAGAATTTGGAAACGGGAGAAATTCTTCCTATTGAAATTAAAAATACAGATGGAAATAGTTGTTGGGCAAATGATAATAAAACTATTTTCTATACTAAAATCAATACTCAAACACTTCGCCCATATAAAGTATATCGCCATCAAATAGGACAGGGTACAAAGCAGGATGTATTAGTTTTTCATGAAAAAGATGATACTTTTAATGTAGAAATATACAAATCAAAGTCAGATAAATATCTTATTATTCAGTCTGATAGTACTCTTTCCTCCGAATGTCAAATTTTAGATGCGGATACTCCTTTAGATTCGTTTAGGATATTTCAACCTCGTATACGTGGTTTGGAATATGAGATTGCTCATTATCAAGACTTTTTCTATATTCTCAATAATGCAGATGGAGCTACTAACTTTAAGTTGGATAAAACACCTATAACCAATACTGGAAAGGAGTATTGGGATAACGTTCTTCCACATCGAGAGGATACACTACTGGAAGGGATAGATATCTTTAAGAATTATTTAGTAGTTTCCGAGCGGTATAAAGGATTGAGCCAAATTCGTATTATGAGCTGGGATGGCACTAAGGATGAATATATTCCTTTTGATAATGAAACATACACAGCCGCTACAGGGATTAATATAGATTTTGATACTGAAATTCTTCGATATTCTTATAATTCTATGACGACTCCTTTTTCTATTATTGATTATAATATGCGTACTAAGGAAAGGGAAATCAAGAAAGAGCAGGAAGTTTTAGGAGGAAAATTCGTAAGGGAGAATTATCTTTCACAGCGAATCTGGGCAACTGCAGAGGATGGTACAAGAGTTCCTATTTCTATTGTTTATCATAAAGGAATCAAGCGAGATGGAAGCAATCCCTTACTCCTTTATGGGTATGGATCTTATGGTATTACTATAGAACCTTCTTTCTCTACCACACGGCTTAGCTTATTGGACAGAGGTTTTATCTTTGCTATTGCTCACATTCGTGGGGGAGAATATTTGGGGAGACCTTGGTATGATGACGGAAAGTTATTGCATAAGAAAAATACTTTCGATGATTTTATAGCTTGTGCTAAGTTCTTAATAGAGGAAAAATATACTTCTACAAATCATCTTTATGCTATGGGAGGTTCTGCAGGAGGGCTTCTAATGGGGGTTGTAATGAATAAAGCCTCTGAACTCTTTCATGGAGTAGTAGCCAATGTTCCTTTTGTAGATGTGATAACTACTATGTTAGATGATTCTATTCCGCTTACTACAGGAGAATATGATGAATGGGGGAATCCTAATGATAAACAATATTATGACTACATGAAGTCCTATTCCCCTTATGATAATATCGAGGCAAAGGAATATCCCAATACGTTGGTAACTACAGGATATTATGATTCCCAAGTACAATATTGGGAACCTGCTAAGTGGGTTGCTAAGCTTAGAGAACTCAAAACCGATGATAACCTATTACTCCTCTATACAGATATGACCTCAGGACATAGTGGAGCCTCCGGTCGTTATGAATCTTTGAAAGAAATAGCTCGGGAATATGCCTTCCTCTTGGATTTGGAACATATACACCAATAATTTGTTACATAGAACTTTAAATACTAAAGACCTTGAAAGTAGAACGAGAAAAACAATTGCAAGCTTTTTCACGATTGCTTGATATTATGGATGAACTTCGTGAAAAGTGTCCTTGGGATAGAAAGCAAACCATGCAGACACTTCGTCCTTTGACTATTGAAGAATTATACGAACTTACTGATGCTATTCTCCAAGAAAATCCTAGAGAAATTCAAAAAGAATTGGGGGATATTTTGCTACATATTGTTTTTTATGCTAAAATAGCTAGTGAAACACAGCTTTTTGATTTGGAGGATGTTATTAATTCAATTTGTGAAAAATTAATCGAGCGACATCCACATATCTATGGAAATATATCTGTAGCTAATGAGGAGGAGATTAAGCAGAATTGGGAGAAGATAAAACTCAAAACAGGAAGTAAGGGAGTATTATCGGGAGTTCCTAAGAGTCTTCCTTCTCTTGTAAAAGCCTATCGTATTCAAGAGAAAGTAGCAGGGGTTGGTTTTGACTGGAAGCACAAAGAACAGGTCTGGAAAAAAATTCATGAAGAACTTCAAGAACTTCAGGATGAAGTAACTAAAAAAAATAAAAAGGAAGCTGAAAGAGAAATGGGGGATGTATTCTTTTCTCTGATTAATTATGCTCGTTTTTTGAAGATAAATCCGGAAAATGCCCTTTCTTTGACTAATGAAAAATTCATACAACGATTTGGTTTCCTTGAGAATAGAGCCAAAGAGCAAGGTAGAGAGATAACAGAACTTTCCTCAGAAGAGATGAATGAACTATGGGAAGAATCAAAAACATATTTCCCTTAAACTATTGTTAATGAAAGATAGTATTCTTTATCTATAAATCAGATATACATCTCATTACTTTTTGGGTATAAAAATACATTGTTAAATCTTCTTTTGTGAGGATTGTGTTTAAAGTTTATTTTTATATCTTTGCGCACTCTAAAGGTAAAAACAATTTATTTTCTAACTTATAAAATCCTACCTAGTTATTATTATTAGGTAGCTTTTTTACTATTAGTGGAAATAAAAAGTACATAATAATGAACCAAGAAAATCAAATTTGGTGGCTCAACGAAGAGTCCGAACAAATTCTTAATCGTGGCTATCTCCTTAAAGGGGAAAGTGTAGAAGGAGCCATTGACCGTATTACTTATGCTGCCGCCAAGCGATTATTTAAGCCTGAATTGCAACCTGCTTTTAAGGAGATGATTACCAAGGGGTGGATTAGTTTTTCCTCTCCTATTTGGGCAAATATGGGTACTGAAAGAGGACTTCCTATTTCCTGCTTTAATGTACATATCCCCGATAGCATTGAAGGGATTACTCATAAGCTTGGAGAGGTAATTATGCAAACGAAGATAGGAGGAGGAACTTCTGGTTATTTTGGTGAATTACGACATCGTGGTTCTGCAGTTACTGATAATGGAAAATCCAGCGGGGCTGTAAGTTTTATGAAACTTTTTGACTCTGCTATGGATGTTGTATCTCAAGGAGGAGTTCGGCGAGGTGCCTTTGCTGCCTATTTGGATATTGATCATCCCGATATTGAAGAATTTTTGCAGATTAAGGATACAGGTTATCATATTCAGAATCTGTTCTTTGGAGTATGTGTTCCCGATTATTGGATACAGGAAATGATTGATGGTGATGTCGATAAGCGAAAGCTATGGGCAAGGGTATTGGAATCTCGCCAACAAAAGGGGCTTCCTTATATTTTCTTTACCGATAATGTCAATCGTAAACGTCCACAGGTATATAAGGATAATAATATGTTCATCCACTCCAGTAATTTATGTAGTGAAATCATGTTGCCTTCTAGTGCAGAGGAATCCTTTATCTGCTGTCTTTCTTCTATGAATTTAGAGCTTTTTGATGAATGGAAGGATACCAAAGCCGTGAAATTGGCTATTTTCTTTCTGGATGCCGTACTTTCTGAATTTATTGAAAAAACGAAGGATAACTATTATTTGCAGTCAGCTCGTAATTTTGCAATACGTCACAGGGCAGTAGGGTTAGGAGTATTGGGATATCACTCTTATTTGCAGAAGAATATGATTCCTTTTGAGAGTTTTGAGGCAACTCAATTTAATGCACGTGCATTCATGCATATCCAAAATGAAGCTGAAAAAGCAACACAAGAGTTGGCACACATCTATGGAGAACCTGAATTACTCAAAGGATATGGAAGAAGGAATGCAACTACTATGGCTGTTGCTCCTACTACTTCAAGTTCTGCTATTTTAGGACAGGTATCTCCTGGAATAGAACCTTTCTCAAGTAATTACTATAAGGTGGGACTTTCCAAAGGAAATTTCATGAGAAAGAACAGATATCTCACTCAGCTGTTGGAAGAAAAAGGAATTAATAATGAGGATGTATGGCGCAGTATTCGTCTTTCGGATGGCTCTGTACAACATTTATCGGAACTTACAACTCATGAAAAAAATGTATTTAAGACTTTTAAGGAAATTTCTCCTGTGGAGATAGTAACTCAGGCAGCACAACGACAGCAGTATATTGACCAATCTCAAAGTCTTAATCTCAATATTCCTCCTACTATGCCTGTGAGAGATGTAAATAAAGTAATTTTAGAGGCATGGAAGTTGGGAGTGAAGAGTCTTTATTACCAACGAAGTCAGTCAGTTGCCAAAGAAATGATTATGAATTTTGTTAATTGTAGTAGTTGTGAATCTTAGTAAATAAAGAAATTAAAAAAAAATATACGGATTATTAGTCTTTTTGATTAATAATTCGTATTTTTGCTTTATGGTATGTGGAAGAAACTTTTAAAAGATTTTGAACATTATTTGAAGATAGAGCGAGGGATGTCAGAGAATTCAGTACATTCCTATTTGTTTGATATGGAGAAACTCCGTGAGTTTGTTGCTATTCATCAGATAGAAGAAACACCTGTTAATATCTCAACAGAGACGCTTCGTATGTTCATTTATGAAGTAGGGAAGGAGTTACATGCACGTTCTCAATCCCGGCTTATTTCTGCTTTAAAAAGTTTTTTTAAGTTCTTATTATTGGAAAATTACCGAGAGGATTTTCCCATGGAGACTATTGATACTCCTAAATTTGGAATGAAACTTCCTGATACACTTTCTTTGGAAGAAATAGATGCTATCATTGCAGGGATTGACCTTTCTACAGAGGAAGGACATCGTAATAGAGCTATTATAGAAACACTCTATGGATGTGGATTGCGAGTATCGGAGCTGGTGAATTTGCATTTGTCTGATTTGTTTTTTTCAGAAGGGTTCATACGTGTGTTAGGGAAAGGAAATAAGCAGCGCCTAGTACCCATTAGTGAATATACACAAAAAGAAATTAATAACTATATATTACATCAGCGAAAAAATATTCCTATAGTTAAAGAGTTTTCGGATATTGTTTTCTTAAACCGAAGAGGTAAGCAACTTACACGAGCTATGATCTTTACTATTATAAAGCAAGCCGCCTCTGCCATAGGACTTACTAAAACGATCAGTCCTCACACTTTTCGGCATTCTTTTGCAACTCATCTGTTGGAGAATGGGGCAAACTTAAGGGCTATTCAGCTGATGTTAGGACATGAAAGTATTACCACTACGGAAATATATACACATATTGACCATTCTTATCTTTCACAGGTGATAAATACTTATCACCCAAGAAAATAGAATTTAAGATAGAGAAAATATTTTAATTTATTTTGATATATGATACGAAAATATTTATTATTAGCCATGTTTGCTTCTTCTTTGGTTGCAGTGGCACAAACAGAAACTTCGGGACGTTCCTTATATCATGCCGAAGCTACTAAGTACAACGCTCTTGACCATACCAAATTGCGTGTATCTCTTAATTTTGAAAAGAAAGAGCTCTATGGGGAAGAGTGGCTCACTGCCTCTCCTTATTTCTATCCAACGGATTCCTTAGTGCTGGATGCACAAGCTATGATTATTCATAGTGTTAACCTAAGTGATAAGAAAGGAACCAAAGGGGCTCCTCTTACTTATAAGTATGCTGATGATAAGCTTACTATCCATCTTAATAAGACTTACCAACGTGGAGAAAAATATACTGTTTACATTAAGTATACTGCTCAGCCAGAAAAAGTAGGTAAGCATGGTAGTCTGGCTATTACCGATGCTAAAGGATTATACTTTATTAATTCCAATAAGGAAGATAAGGAAAAACCTATTCAAGTATGGTCTCAAGGAGAAACTAAAGCTAACTCTTGCTGGTTCCCTACCATTGATGAGATTAACCAGAAGTCTACTCAAGAGATGTATATTACAGTTCCAAATCAGTTTATTACTCTTTCTAATGGAATCCTTGCTTCTTCCATCAAAGATGGTAAAGGTATGCGTACAGATTATTGGGTGATGAACAAAAAACATGCTCCTTACTTATTTTTCCTTGGAGCTGGAGAATATGTAGAAGTAAAGGATAAACCCTGGAGGGGAAAAGTACCTATCTCATATTATGTAGAAAAAGAATATGCCAATGTAGCCAAAAGAATCTTTGGAAAAACTTCAGAAATGATAGAATTCTATTCCAAACGATTAAACTATGACTTTCCTTGGCAAAAATATCATCAGATTACAGCTCAAGAGTATGTAAGTGGTGCTATGGAAAATACTACAGCTGTTCTTCATAGTTCTATGGCTCAGCAAGATGCTGAAGCACTCAATGACCAAAATATATGGGAAGCTACAGTAGCTCACGAACTTTTCCATCACTGGTTTGGCGACTTGGTAACTGCAGAGAGCTGGGCTAACCTTACTGTGAATGAATCTTTTGCTAATTATTCTGAATATCTTTGGTTTGAGTATAAGTATGGGAAGGATTATGCAGACTATCATCTATATCGTGATATTACAGGCTACAAAAATAGTGGCTCTTTCGAAAAGGATTTGGTACGCTTTGACTATAAAGGGCGTGAAGATATGTTCGATGCTGTTTCCTATAACAAAGGAGGAAGTATTCTTCACATGCTTCGTAATTACTTAGGTGACAAAGCTTTCTTTGAAGGTATTTCTAGATATCTTAAGGAACACCAATATGGAACAGGGGAAGCACACCAATTACGTCTTGCCTTAGAAGAAGTAAGTGGAAGAGACCTTAACTGGTTCTTTAACCAATGGTACTTTAATCATGGTAATGTAGTAATGACTCCTAAAGTTACTTATGATAATACTAAAAAAGAAGCAGTATTGGAAATTACTCAGGATGAAAAACTTATGTTCCAATTCCCTTTAGAGGTGGATATATATGACGGTGGTAAGTATGTACGCAAACAAGTATGGGTAGATGCTAAAGCCAAGAATGAATTCCGTTTCCCTGTATCTGCTTCTTATAGCCTCATTAATATAGATCCTCGTGGTCTTATCGTTGGAGATGAAGCAGATTACAAAACTCCTGCACAATATCTTTTCCAATACAAAAATGCTAAAGATTTCAAGAGCCGTAATCAAGCCGTTGAGTATGCTGTAAATGCAGGAAATACAGACATTCTCTTATTAGCACTTAAGGATCCTTTCTTCCGTTTGCGTATCTTAGCTATGCAAGGTTTAAGTCAAGATAGAATGAATGAATGGATTCCTATAGTAGAGAACTTAGCTAATAATGATCCTGAGAATTTGGTGAAAGCAGCGGCTATTACACAACTCTCTCGTACAAGAGATACCAAGTTTAGATCATTGTATGAAAAATCTGTAAAAATACCTTCTCGTGCTATAAAAGTAGCAGCTGCCTCTGGATTGGTATCCTTAGATCCCTCTTTGGCAGGACAATATGTGGATATTATTGATTTGAATAAGCTTGATAGGCAACAATTCATGTTCTTTTTACCTTATATCCTAAAGAGTAGAAATGACAAATATCTACCCGTACTTGCCAATAGAGTCATTTATTATCCTTTGTATCCAGAACAGTATCAAGCTCCTTTCAAGGAAGGATTCACTTGGCTTATGAGTACTGATAATATTGAACTTACCAAGAAAGTAACCAAAACTCTTGGAAATGTATTTGGCTGGGTAAGTGAAGATCAAAAGAAACAGCTTCGTAAAGTGGCTGAAGAAGGGTTGAGAATTAAGGAAGATTTACTTAAGAAGAATCCTAATTCAGCTTCTATCAAAGAACAAATAGAACTTTTGAAGAATATCAAATGGTAAGAAATGTAACTTATTAGAAATCTGTTTTTCAGTAATTAACAAAAGCTATCCATGAATTGGATGGCTTTTTTTCTAAAGAAAAATATAATTCTCTCTTATGATAATGGAGTGGGAAATTCAGGGGGTGGAAGTATTGTTTTTGTAAACAATATTGAGCAATCCTTTTATTATTCCTTACCTTTATTTTTCTTGACTTTCCTCTTCAAATGTTGTATCTTTGCGCCCTATAATTAAGGAATGGGAGAAGTGAAGAATAAAAAGTAAATTCTTCATTCTTCATTCATCACTCTAAAATGCAAGGATTTAAACTTACCGAAGAAATTATTGCTCATATTCGTCAGTTGATAGCTTCTGACCAAAAGCAACAACTCAAGGAATACCTTGAGTCCCTTCACTTTGCTGATATAGCAGAGATTACCAGTGAATTAGAGCTGGAAGAAGCTGCTTACTTGGTGAGCCTTCTGAACCGAGAAAAAGCTTCTGAGACATTGACTGAGGTAGATGAGGAAGTGCTGGAGCACATCTTGGATAATCTCTCTAATGAAGAGATTGCCCGTGACCTACAGGAACTGGATACCGATGATGCCGCTTACTTGATTGCGGAACTTCCTGAAGAGAGACAAACACAAATTCTCTCTCATTTGGAGGATAAGGAGCATGCTCAGGACATTGTGGATTTGCTTCGTTATGATGATAATTCTGCAGGTGGACTCATGGCTAAGGAATTAGTTAAGGTCAATGAGAACTGGGACGTGGATACTTGTATGAAGGAAATACGAGAACAAGGGCAACATGTAACACGTGTACACTCTATCTATGTGGTGGATAATGATGAAGTACTCAAGGGTCGTCTCTCTCTAAAGGACTTAATGACCTCCCCCCAAGGAGCACATATCAGGGATATTTACATTCCTAAGGTGGATTTTGTCTTTGTGCATGACACTCCAGAGGAAGTTGCCCATGTAATGCAAAAGTATAATTTGGAGGCTATTCCTGTGGTTGACAAGATGCATCGCCTTGTAGGACGTATTACTATTGATGATATTGTAGATGTCATTAAGGAAGAGGCTGAACATGATTATCAGATGGCTGCGGGGATTACCCAAGATGTAGAGGCAGATGATACTATTTGGAAGCTTACCCGTGCGCGCCTGCCGTGGCTGCTCATCGGAATGATTGGAGGGATAGGAGCGGCTAGTATTATCAATGGATTTCAGGATGGGCTTACTTCCTACCCTGTACTTTTGCTGTTCATTCCCTTAATACAGTCCACAGCAGGGAATGTAGGAGTACAATCTTCTGCTATAGTGGTACAAGGTTTGGCAAATAAAAGTATAGATGGAGCCCTTTTAGGTAGGCTCCTCAAGGAATTCCTCTTAGGGCTTATTAATGGATTGGCTTTAGCATCTTTAGTGCTGATTATGAGCCATTTTATTTTTGGGAGTTCCTATTGGGAATCCGCTACCGTATGTATAGCTTTAGTAACAGTGATTATTAATGCTGCGGTAATAGGTACTTTCATTCCTATATTTTTGGATAAGCAAGGAGTAGATCCAGCAGTGGCTACAGGTCCCTTTATCACCACTAGCAATGATATTTTAGGGATTTTGATCTATTTTATGATTGCTAAAATTATTTTAGGATTTTAAAAAACACTTATTATGCAAATGAAACGAAGTCGTGCGCAAGAGTCCACCGATGCTATTGAGAAACTCTATACTACTATGCGCCACCTGTTCAATCGAGGATTCTATAAGCCTATGGGAGTTTCTGGGGAAAGTCTCAGAGAGTCTCTTTTGCTTCTGCGTCCAGAGATATATGGTACCATTGCTCAAAACCAAACGGAGCTTAATGGATTACTTTATGTACTTGATCGTCTACCTATTGGAATAGAACAATGTAGATTTATTAATATGATTTCTGATGAGGGGTATCGTCAGTCTCATTTTGAACCTATTATTCCTCCTAAACGTCGCAGAAACTGCTATCGTATAGATAATGAGCAGATGAATATAGAGATTACTCGCGGTCGTTCCGATATTTATGATATACTTACCCATCTCACTTTTCTTTTTATAGAATCTCATAAGATAGCCCATAGTGTTTTGGAGGAAGAAAGCAATAAAATCAGTCGTGATTGGGAGAAAATAGAGTCCTTAGCCCAAAAGAAGAAGCTCAGCCAAACCGAGCGAGAATTGGCGCTGATTCATATAGGGAAGGTACTGGGGCGTACCTTTGAAGAAATACTTCCTGCTTATCATCAACTTTCCACAGAGAAAAATCCTGAACGTTTTATACAAGTTATTTATTGGTTGGGCAAAATTGCCTTAGAGGAGATACTCTCTGACAATAAGCGGGTAATTACTTTTTCTCCTATTCTAAGAGAGAGGTTGGGACACCATATTTACGGAGAAATATGGGCGAATACTTTGAAGAAAACACTCAAGGAACATCGCCTTTTAGAACGTCCCTTACATATTATCAGTGCTAATATGCATAGTGTAATGAATGCTCTTTTTGCTAAGAAAGCATTGGTTGTCAAGGAGAAAGAGAATTCTCAGTGGACAACCTATATTTCATTAAGTGAGGAAAAGAATCATGCTCTTAGGGATAAGGTGATGGACTATGCTCTACAACATGGCATGCTTTTTATCAAGGACAAATCGGGCACCAATATAGATGTGCAGATTGTAGATACGGCACTCATTCCTGAAAATGATTTTTTCAAGAAAACTACTACCGAAGAGGCTCCTGTACTTTTGGTGATGGATTATGCTTTTGGAGAACAGGCTTATGAAACTATAGATGAACTTCTCAAACCTTATAAAGTAGAAGGAAAAAGCTATTTCCTTAATGTTATTTCTGTCTCTATTATGGGAAAAGCAGGAATTTTGGAAGGGGAAAAGGGTGATATTATGATTCCTAATGCACATATCTTTGAAGGGACTGCTGATAACTATCCCTTTGAGAACGAGCTTTCTAAATCCGATTTTGAAGGTAATGGACTCAGAGTATTTGAGGGAACAATGGTTACTGTTTTAGGGACTTCTTTGCAAAATAGAGATGTACTTACTTACTTCCACAAATCCACTTGGAATGTGATAGGTCTTGAGATGGAAGGAGCACATTATCAAAAAGCCATACAATCTGCTTCCAAAATTCGTAAAAGCATCCGCAGAGATGTCAAAGTACGCTATGCTTATTATGCTTCTGATAACCCTTTGGAGACAGGTAGTACTTTAGCTTCTGGTAGTTTGGGCTTAATAGGAGTGAAACCCACTTATCTTATTACTCATCATATCTTAAAACAGATAGGTAGGGGATGATATGATGATACATCCCCTAATCTGTCTATAGATAATTATGCCTTTGAACAATGATGTTATCTTTTGGATAAAAAAGAGCCATCATTTATTTATTATGATTGTTTGGCATAGCAATTATAACACAAAGGTGTCGCTACCGTTACTTTCTTCTCCTCTCCACAGCAATGGCAGTAGTTTTCCTCATAAAAGCGATTGCCGGACTTTGCCCATTCTTGGTAACAACTGTTACACAAGGGCATCAATGGGTTAAAGGGTATTTCTGTATTACAACGAATACAGTGTCCTTTCTTTTCCTGTGATGTGGCTTGCGGTGCCTCTTGAGGCGGGGTTGTTTGTAGGTTTTCTGTCGGAGTATCCTCTTGTACTACTTTTTCAGGAGTGGATTCAGGTTCTACGGGTGGTCTGTTATCGGTATGGGTATAGTTTTCGGGTACAAAAGAGGAGTAGCGGATAGGCTTCACCTCTCTGTTAGACAATACATCGTCTACCAAATCCAAATGCACAGTAGAGCCTACATAGTCTTTCGCCAGACCTAAAAACTTCTTGTTGTAGTTAGGGCGTTTGGCAAAGATGGTGTAACCGCTGTCGAGTACACTCATAATGGTGTTTTTGGAAGTCTCGAAGAAGTTGTTTTTGTTCACAAGATCGGTGAGGGCTTTTTCTGCGAGTACGCCAAACTCTACCTTGTTTTCCAGCGAGTAATCCAAAAGGTTCATAGAGGTAATCACCGATTGTTTTTCGTTAGCATAATATTGTCCGTGTAACTGTGGAATATACACCATTGTGATATTCGGGAAGCTCAAGAAGTACTCAATATCTTCACGCTTACAATTTTCTTCACTATTAGAGGTACTTTTGCCAAACCCAATGAGTATATGCAGTTTGGTGTTGTTTAAAAGCTGTTTGAAAACATTGTCTTTGAGGTAATCTCCCAGCTGAATATAAGGCGAAATGATAATAAGCTCCTTTTCCGCCTTAAAAAGGGTATCGTAAATAGTGTCGGATAGTGTTTTTCCTGTTAAAAAGTCCATAGGGTATTGTTATTAAGAGATTTATTTTTTTGTATTAGGAAATGCAAAAGAACTTTTTAGTTCTTCAGATGTAGAATATTTTTCTACTTCTTCTATATATTCATTGTAAATATATATGTTTTTATCAGTTTTATAAATAAAATACTTACAGGAATCACCTTCTTTTAAAATTTGTGTTCCGTCTTTTAATATTATATTAAAAGTAGACTTATCTCTTTTTATTATTTTAGCATCTATTTCTCCTAATTGATAAGATGTATAAGTTAGTCCACTTAATATTAAAATCAAAGTTATATATCTTCTTTCACGAAACTTCCATATATATGATATAAAAATAAAAAAAGTTAATATTGAACTTAACTTCCAAAAAGATAATTCCTTTCTTTCATAAGGGAGATATAATATAAAAAACAAGAAACAAGTTAAAAATACAATCTCTAATAAACCAATCCATTTCTTCTTTTTGATATCTCTAAAGATTTTTATTTTCTTTTTGTCATAAAAGAGAATGAGTGGAATTATCACAATTGAAAACAAATAAATATATATATTTATAGTAAAAAAATGTACAAGAGCCTTTTCATAGAGAACGGTAATAATATCTTGTGTATTAAAATCTAATTCATAAGAAATTCCAAATTGTCCAAGCAAAGATGATATATATAAGATACCTATGAAATATAGTAATATGGTAGAAATAATACTTACAGCTTTCCAATCAACCTGTTGTTCATTTTTATATTCTTCATTTAACCAATGTTTAAGTTTCCTACAATATATTTTTCCATATATTTTGTAGCAATTTCTTTTAATTCGTCCCATACACATAGTATTAGAAATATTTATATACTTTTTCTTAAGGGTATATACCCGTGAGCCCATAGGTATATACCCGTAGGCTCACGCATATATATCGGTGTGATACGGGGTGCTACTTCTTGTATTTTTCGTACTTAACGGTTTTGAGCATCTCGCGGAGGTCGGCACCTGGGCGGAACTGAATTTTGTTGCCCTTGATGAGCGAAGCGGTGAACTTCTCGGCGGTGGGAGCGCCCTCGCTGGTAAGGGTAATTTGGAAGTTACCAAAGTCGCCCAACTTCACGATTTTGCCTTCCGATAGGTGCCTAATGAGCACTTTGGTAAGGTCGTTAAGCACAGCCAACACATCGGTATCCGATACGGTGGTGCTACCCTGTGCAATTTCTTTGGCAAGTGCCTTCAAAGAGACTTCGCCATCGGCTTTGGCACTGGCATAAAACTTGGGAGCTGCTGTTTTATCTAACAGATTCTTACGCTCTACTACATTAAATTTTACTGGCATAAAATATAAAATTAAATGGTTAATTATTTGTTTCCCTTTTGAGTATACTTTTCTTTAATATAATCAGCTACTTTATCTATTTCAGGGAATAAAGTGCTTTGGTTTATTCCTAATTTATCTAATTCTTTTAAGATTAATTCTTTTTTTGAGCTTTCTATTATTAATCTCTCTTTGATCTCTACCTGCTTATCAGACTTAGAAGAAGTATCTGTTCCTAAGTCTTCAAATTCGTTTTCCTCAATCTCTATTTTCCCTCTAATTACCCATTCAGAAGGAATTTTTGCCATTTTTTTTGTGTTTTCATTACAATAAGGAACTTCTTGTTTTTCTATTCCAAATATTAGAAAAGCTCCTTGTTGTCTTACAATACGAGGATTGTCCAGTTTAGGTTTAATTGCAAAAACATTACTTACATCTCTTGGGTCTATTACAGAGATAAAATAAGGTTTGTCTTCTTTTACAAAATTTAGTAATTTTTCAAAATAACGCATATTAATCCAAGAAATCTCTTTATTAATAAAAGAAAGTATTTTATCTTCAAGTTTAGTAATAAATCTCATATTTTTTTGATAAACGGAAAATGATTTTATGTCCTCTTTTTCACTTGAAGAACTCTCTTTCTCTTTAAGAGAATCTTTAATCTCTTTAATAAAATTTGTTATTTTATCATTTATTTCAGTGGAGATTAAAAAATCTATTTCTTTTATTTGACTAACAAACTTATCTATTTTTTCTTCAATAGAGTTTACTCGATTTCCTTCCTCTAAACCAAGTAACTTTTTCAAACTTTTACTATCAAGTAAATCAACCTTTCTTTTTAAAATATTTAAATCATTTTTATATTGCTCGTATTTTTCTAAGTCTCCATTTGTATAAAAAATATTATCACACTTTGCAAGATTAGCTAAAATAGCAATTCTATCACTATCGAAAAAGCGAACGCTTTCATTAGGAATATCAAATACTATAACCTCTCCATCTTTATCTTCATCTCCAACACAAGCAAAATAAAGAGCTACTAAAGGATTGGTTGTTAAATCTAATATTCGTGTAGGAACACCATAATGTTGCATTAGTACTAATGATTCTATGGTATTTTTCCCATTAAAATCATAAGGTACTTTAGCTATAGTCTCTCTATAGATTTTGTCTTCATTTTCTATATAAAGAAGTTTGTTTGTTTTTTTATCTTTTCGATAGATAGAGGGCTCTAAATCATAAGTTTTGTCAGAATGTCCTCTATAAAAGATATTCCTTACAACTTTTTCTTCCTTATTAAAATTAAATATGAAATAGAGGAATCCTCTTACTGTTGAAATTTTGTGTTCTTTTCCTTTATAAGCTTTTATATTCTTTTCTTCTTTCATAGTAGTTTACACTAATAATTTCCAACTTTACCAAAGCAACCGCCCGACCGTGCTACGGTCAATCATTCAGCTTCAACACCGCCATAAACGCACTTTGTGGTATCTCTACGTTACCTACTTGGCGCATACGTTTTTTACCGGCTTTCTGTTTTTCCAATAGCTTACGCTTACGCGAGATATCCCCCCCGTAACATTTAGCAGTAACGTCTTTGCGCAAGGCTTTAATAGTCTCACGAGAGATGATTTTAGCCCCAATAGCCGCCTGTATCGGAATGTCGAACTGCTGTCGTGGTATGAGTTCGCGGAGCTTCTCACACATCTTCTTACCTATATTATAAGCATTATCGGCGTGGATAAGGGCAGAGAGCGCATCTACCGATTGTGAGTTGATAAGGATATCCACTTTCACAAGGTTAGAAGCACGCATCCCAATAGGCGAATAGTCAAACGAAGCATAGCCCTTGCTCACTGTTTTAAGTCGGTCGTAGAAGTCGAATACAATTTCGGCAAGTGGCATATCAAAGTTCAGCTCTACACGCTCAGGGGTGAGGTAGTGCTGGTTAGTTATCTGCCCGCGTTTCTCAATACAGAGCGACATTACCTGACCAATAAAATCCGATTTGGTGATGATGCTCGCCTTGATATACGGCTCTTCCACACGGTCTAATTTCGACGGGTCGGGTAGGTCGGAAGGGTTATTTACGATAATTGCTTTTTCAGGTTCTTTTTTGGTATAGGCGTGGTAACTTACGTTGGGCACGGTGGTAATCACGGTCATACCAAACTCGCGTTCCAAGCGTTCTTGTACAATTTCTAAGTGCAGCATCCCTAAGAATCCACAGCGGAAGCCAAAGCCCAAAGCGGCAGAACTTTCGGGGGTAAACACCAGCGAGGCATCGTTCAGTTGGAGTTTTTCCATTGAGGCGCGTAGCTCTTCGTAATCTTCGGTGTCTACCGGATAAATTCCTGCAAATACCATTGGTTTTACATTCTCAAAACCATCAATAGCTTCTTTACAACCGTCTACTGCCGAGGTAATCGTATCACCCACCTTCACCTCACGCGCATCCTTAATACCGGTGATAAGGTAACCCACATCGCCGGTGCCAATCACTTGTTTAGGCACTTGGTTGAGTTTGAGGGTTCCCACCTCGTCGGCATCATAGATTTTGCCGTTGGACATAAACTTGATTTTCTGCCCTTTGCGTATTTCACCGTTCATCACCCGGAAGTAAGTCTCCACCCCGCGGAAGGAGTTGTATACCGAGTCGAATATCAACGCTTGTAGTGGTGCTTTAGGGTCGCCAGTAGGGGCAGGAATACGCTCGATAATAGCCTCCAAAATCGCCTCAACTCCCAAACCTGTCTTTCCACTCGCTGGGATAATCTCATTGGGTGAGCAGCCTAATAGGTCTACTATATCGTCTTTCACCTCTTCGGGGTTAGCACTCGGCAGGTCTATTTTGTTGAGTACGGGAATGATTTCAAGGTCGTTTTCGAGAGCCAAGTAGAGGTTAGAAATCGTCTGTGCTTGTATGCTTTGGGCAGCATCTACGATGAGGAGCGCCCCCTCGCAAGCAGCGATGGAACGCGATACCTCATAAGAGAAATCTACGTGACCGGGGGTATCGATAAGATTGAGGATATACGTTTCGCCTTTGTACACATATTCCATTTGTATCGCGTGGCTCTTGATAGTGATACCGCGCTCGCGCTCCAAGTCCATATTGTCGAGCAATTGGTCTTGTTTTTCGCGTTCGGTTACGGTTTGGGTAAAGTCGAGCAAACGGTCGGCTAAGGTACTCTTCCCGTGGTCGATATGTGCAATAATGCAGAAATTACGGATATTTTTCATTCGTTAGGGTATATATCGGTGTAAAAACACGTTTAAGGGGCAAAGATACATTATTTTTTTGGATTATGCATATTAGATAATGCCCATTTTTTCCATAAGAAAAGTAGCATTTTTATTCTGGCAAATACCTTCCTTCAGGGTATAATCAAAATGTAATTCTCCTGCTATAATCTGGGATTCAAAACACTTGTTTTGCAGTATATCAGGGTACTTATTGCTAAGAGAACATACCTCTAAGTCATGGGTAGCAATGACACCTATTGCTTTAAGAGCTACCATTTTCTCTATAATCCTAAAGGTTCCCAACTGTTTATCTTCGGAATTAGTACCTCTGAGTAGTTCATCTAAGAGGACAAAACAAGGCGCTTCTTCGAGTTGTTCTATGATGGATCGCAGGCGATTGATTTCAGCAAAAAAGTATGATTTTCCGTCATTTAAGGAATCAGAAAGGCGCATGGATACCAATAATTTCATAGGGTATACAGTAGCTTTCTTAGCGCATACAGGGAGCCCCATCATTGCCAGTAACATATTCACTCCAAGGGCTCTGAGGAAGGTACTTTTCCCGGACATATTGGAACCAGTGAGAATAACAAAACGATGTGAAGTGAAGGAAATGGTATTGCTTACACGCTCTTTGGCAGGTATCAAAGGATGTCCAAGGGATTCAAAAGAGAGTATTTGCTTATCATTGAGTGAGGGAAAAGCAAAGGAGGGATTATTATAGCTGAAGTTGGCAAAGCTATTAAGTACCTCTACCTCAGCAATCACAGAAAACCATGAGGCAATATGTTCAGCATATATTCTTTTCCAAGCAAGGAGCTTTCTGTAGGTGTGCAAATGATAGAAAGTAAAGCAATTCAAGGGGATAGAGACCAATATATTCCCCACATTGTCCAGATCATCCAAAAGGCGAGAAAGTTGGGAAATACTTTGGCTGGCACTTTGCGAGCGAGTAAGTAATTGTGCTCGTAAGCGCTGAAATTGTACAGACCTTAAATGAGTTGCTTTCTCTATCTGAGTGATACTTCTTTTGAAAGCATATAGCAGATGATAGGTGTTTTCAAATCCAAGTTTGCTTTTTTGCATTTTCCCGATGAAGGAAAAAAATATGAATAGGTTTGTTACTGCTAATATTTTAAATATAGTTTTAAAAAACTCATATTCAAACATATATCCTACAATAAGGCTAATGATGAGCAGTAGAGGAGCCCCCCATACGAAGATTTGCAAGAGATGGGAAAAAGGTTTTTCTTTCTTCATAGCCCATTGCTTTATTTGCTGGTAGAAATCCTTAGTATCCTCTATTAGAGTGGTGGTTGCCATAAACTCCTGTCGCCATCTAAGATGTTCTTCTTGAGAGAGTTCTTCAGTTGCGGCTTGCAAGGGAGCGATCTCTGATACTTCAGGATGCAAGAAGTGTTCAGCTAAGGCTTTACGTCCTAAAGAAGTATGAGTTCGATTGATATATTGATACAAAGAATGTGTTCCAAAAATGTCCAAATCATAAGAATAAGGATGTGAATCATCCTGAAATTCCTTTCCATTTGCTGAGAAAAACTGATTTTTCTGTAAAAAATTTATCTCATTTTGGTTAATAGTTATTTTTTGTTGAGCAATTTTACGCAGAAGGTTTGTATTTTTATGGATAGTTACTAAATAGAGAAATAATATGATTAAAAGTAAGGTTATTGTACCGAAAACCCATGAATTTTCTTTGAATATAAAATAAATGGCAGCTAAAGTACTCAGTGCTATTATCAACCGTATTGTTCCTATAATATGGGCTTTCTTAGCGAGTTGTTGCTCTGAGAGAGTGGCTTGTTCTAAAAGCTGTTGGTAAGTAGTAATCATTTTTAATAAATTGAATATCAATTGGTTATTTTATAAAAAGAAAAGCTATCCTTATGAGGGGATAGCTTTTTATTTTTGCAAAGGGAGTACTAAGCAGTTTTCCTTCCTGCACAGCAAGAGCCTTTTTTATCATCCTTTTTGCATTCTGTTTTCTTGTTCTTGTCATAACAAGTATTTTCAGATTTCTTATCTTTGCAGCAGGCTTCTTTTCCTTTACTGTCTTTGTGGCAAGCAACCCCATCCTTTTTGTTTTTGTTACAACAAGCTTGGGTAGTAGCCTTTTCAGGTTGTACTTGTGTGGTACGGTCTTGTGCATTCATAGCTATAGGAGCCATAGCCATAACTAATAGTAAAAACATCTGTTTCATACGTAATTGCATTAATTTGTTATTGGGTGCAAAGATATAAAAAATAACGATATAAAAGTATTTTTTTATTATTTTAACATTTTTATATAGATAAGGTTATATTATATGTAAAAAATAAGTGTCTTTTGAATTAGGTATATATAATTCAAAAAAATAATGTAATTTTGCCTCGTGATTTATCTAAAGTAAAGAATATGAAAAAAATAGTATTTGCAGGGTTATTATTAGTACTTTCAGCTTGTAAGACAAATCCTTTTACAGGAAAGCAAACTTTGAATTTTATGCCTAACAGTTCAATTTTTCCTACTTCATTTAGTCAATATAATCAGTTTCTTTCTTCTAATAAGGTGATTAAAGGAACTCCAGAGGCTCAAATGATAAAACGAGTGGGGGAGCGTATTGCAAAGGCATCCCAGTTATGGTTGGATAGGAATGGTTATAAGAATTATTTAAAGGATTATCGTTGGGAATATAACTTAGTAGATAGTAAGGAACTCAATGCTTGGTGTATGCCAGGTGGAAAAATAGTTTTCTATACAGGGATCCTTCCTATAGCTAAGAATGAACGTGGTGTTGCGGTGATTATGGGGCATGAAGTAGCGCATGCTTTAGCTGACCATGGAGCACAACGTATGAGTGCATCTACACTCCAACAAATAGGAGCACTTGCAGGAAATGTCCTATTGAGTAATAGTAAGTATCTCAATGAGTTCAATACTGCTTATGGTATAGGCACGCAGGTGGGTGTAATGCTCCCCTTTAGTAGGAGTCAGGAAAGTGAAGCTGATGCTATAGGCTTACAAATTATGGCTTTAGCAGGTTATGACCCTGATGAAGGTTACAGGTTATGGGAACGTATGAGTGCAGCCTCTGGGGGAGGAAACTCTAATTCCTTGCTCAGTACCCACCCTTCCAATGCTTCTCGAATTGCACATTTGAAAGAGCTTGCCCCTAAGGTGAAAGCAGAAGCTAAAAAGTATGGAATTACCCGATTTGAATAGAGGATAAAGAAGAGTCTCTGGTTGATGCCAAAGACTCTTTCTTTTTTTATTCTTTAAGCAATTGGCTTTGAATACCTCTTCTTGCGAGCTCTTTCTGTAGCTCCTTTATTTTCTTAGTAATTGCTTCTTCTGTATCGGACAAAACAAAAAGGGTGGAGAGAAATCGGTATTCTGAGGAGGTTTTTCCATTTCGGCTAATGATTTTCATCTTCCCTATTAGCCCATTTTGTCCTCTTTCTCCTATAGAGAACAGTACATTGTGAATATCATAAATGGGATAACGTTTCCCAATGAAGTTGTTGATACGTAAGGTGTTTTCCTCCAGAATAAAAGGATCTGTATTGAAATTAAATTTCTTTAGTAAAAAATAAGTACTCAGCCCAATGACTACAACGATAAGGAGTATCCATAATAGGTCTGAAGAGAACTTGTCAGCAAGTTGGGTTTTTGCCTTAAAAAGTACTTGGTAGTTGGCAGGGACAAATATTCCCTCATTAATCATTTTTTCCACTTTAGAAGAGTAAAAAAAGCCTTCTTTTTCTGTACGGGCGTTAAAAGTCTCTTTATTAGTTATTCTATAAACGCCTTCTTTTATTCCTTGTCTGATGCCATTATAATCCAAAAAATACCATTCGTTTCCTTTCTGCCATATAGGCAAATTGCCTGCTTCCTCCCACTTATGCCAGGTGCCTTTTGCTTGTGTCTGCAACATACAGACTTTGGTAGTGTAGGATTTGAGTCCTGGATTTCTTCTACGTCCCCATTTTTCATCCGATAAAAAGAAGAGTAAGTCCTCTCCATTGGAAAAGTAACCTTCCTCAATTTCTTTGTAATTTTTGAAGACATTTTCTGAGGAAGCCTTTCTGGCTTTCTTATTTTCATTATCATAGAAATACACACCATTCTTATTGGTGAAAAATACGTGTTCACTATAAGTATCACTCAAAGTTAGTAGGTGGTAAGGAGAGGTATCAGGATTGAGATCTTTCCCATCTATGAATATCTTTCCTCCATTGAGAGAGTAGAGAATCTCAAAACTTCCCCATGAGGAGAAGCTACCTGTAACAAGGTCATTCCTATAAGGAATATCGAGTAATTTGGTTTTGTAGAATACTTGTTTCCCGTTCGAAAAGTAATGAGAATCACTGGTGGATGTAATAGAATGTTTGAGTTTATCTTGATAATCTTTTAGAGATACGATAGGGAAAAGAGAATCCTTAGCGCCCTCTATCCTCTCACCTTGGTAATAGAAAGAGGAACCATCGGTAGATATGAAAGGAGAATTCTTTATGGAAAAGAACTTACGTCCATCATCTGCCATTAACTTTATTGGATGATAGTAATAGGTTGGTTTTTTGTTTAAATGAAGTATATATAAGATCTGCCCTATGATACTTGAAATGGCGAAGGATTCTTTACTTTCTGTATTCCAAGCACAATAATAAGTCATTTTTCCATCTGTGAAAAGATCATTTCCAAGAGAGGTAATAGGTGTTCTTAGGTGAGGAATTATTTCGTCTCCACAGAAAACATGTGATTTGTCCCAGCCTATCTGTCTGGCATTATTATTCTGAGAGAACACTTCAAAAGTAAGGGGATCCGCCTCTGGAATCTCAACATGACCACTTCCTGGTATGGCGACATATATTTTCCCTTTATAATTATAAAAATTGGAGACTCCAATGCGATGGTTATCTATATTTCTTTCTAAAGAATAATCCTTATCAGAAATGCTACTGAATAAAAGTAATAAAGAAAGGACAATGATCCCTACTAAGGAAATCATCACTATGCGAGAGAGGAGTATCATGTTCGGTCTTACATCCTTTACCATATTTGAAATATTTTTTGCAAAGATACTATTTTTCTCCTTGTTTTACTATCTTTGTGCCTTATTTTTTCAAGTATGACAAATATTCAATTTATTAAGAGTCAAACACAACTTACTGAGAAGTCCATTGGAAACACTTTGGCATTACTCTCTGAGGGTTGTACAATTCCTTTTATAGCACGTTATCGTAAGGATAGAACAGGAAACTTAGATGAAGTAGCTATTGAGAATATAGCTAAGGCACAAGCCGAGTATGAGAATATAGGTAAGCGTAAGGAGACTATCCTGACAAGTATTGAGGAGCAAGGAAAACTCTCTAAGGAACTTCGCAAGCGTATAGAAGATTCCTTTGTGTTGAGTGAATTGGAGGATCTGTACTTGCCTTATAAGAAAAAACGTAAAACAAAGGCTGATGTAGCCAAGGAGAATGGATTGGAACCTTTAGCTAAACAGCTGATGAGTCAGCGAGTAGTTGATTTAGAACAACTGGCTTCTCATTATCTCTCAGATAAGATAACTACTGAAGAAGAGGCACTACAAGGAGCCTCAGATATTATAGCCGAATGGATTAATGAAAACATGTATGTACGAGGTACCCTACGCAGAATTTTTCATAGGAAAGCCCTTATCTGTACAGAGGTAGCCAAGGGGAAAAAGGATGAAGAAGAGGCACAAAAGTATGCGCAATATTTTGATTGGAGTGAGGTGCTTAGCAAAGCTCCTTCTCATAGAATATTGGCTATGCTCCGTGCTGAAAAAGAAGGATTTATTAAAATGAAAGTGCAGGTGAATCAAGAGGATACACTGCCTTTTATAGAAAAGACTATTATCAAGAGTGATGGAGAAATAGCTGATTTTCTTAAGAGAACTATTAAAGATAGCTATAAGCGACTTTTAGAACCTTCTATCTCCAACGAAACTCTACAGGAAGCCAAAGACAAAGCAGATGCTAAGGCAATTACTGTATTTGCAGAGAATCTCTCTCAACTTCTCTTGGCTTCTCCTTTGGGAGAAAAGCGCATTCTTGCCATTGATCCAGGATTTCGTACAGGATGTAAGGTAGTATGCTTGGATGAGAAAGGTGATTTGCTCCATAATGAGACTATTTACCCTCATGCCCCTCAGTATGAAGTAACCTTAGCAATGAAGAAAATACGTGCTATGGTAGAACAATATGCTATAGAAGCCATTAGTATAGGTAATGGGACTGCTTCAAGAGAAACAGAGGATTTTATTAAAAAGATTGTTTTTCCACATCCAGTGCAAGTTTTTGTGGTAAGTGAGGCAGGAGCTTCAGTGTATTCAGCCTCTAAGATTGCTCGAGAGGAGTTCCCTTCCTATGATGTGACCGTACGTGGGGCTGTTTCTATTGGTCGTCGTTTGTCCGATCCTCTTGCTGAATTGGTAAAGATAGAGCCTAAAAGCATAGGGGTAGGGCAATACCAACATGATGTGAACCCCTCTTTACTCAAAGAAGAGCTGGATGCTACAGTGATTCGTTGTGTGAATAAGGTAGGAGTGAATCTCAATACCGCTAGTAAGTCTCTTCTTAGTTATGTATCAGGCATAGGGGAGAAAATGGCAGAGAATATTGTGGAGTATCGTTTAGCCTATGGAGCTTTTACCAAGCGTGAAGACCTAAAAAAGGTACCTCGCTTAGGGGATAAGGTATACCAACAATCGGTAGCCTTTTTACGAGTACAGCATAGTGATAACCCTTTGGATAATTCTGCCGTACATCCTGAAGCTTATCCTATTATTAAGCAAATGGCAAAAGATCTGGGAATCTCTCTTAAGGAACTTATTGGAAATAAGAAGGCTATTTCCAGCATAGATATTAGTAAATATGAAAGGGAAGAAGTAGGAAAATTGTACCTTAAGGATGTATTAAAGGAATTAGAAAAACCAGGTCTTGACCCCAGACAAACTGCTAAGGTGTTTGAATTTGACTCTCATGTCAAGAATTTTGACGATGTACAAGTAGGCATGGTACTCAATGGGATTGTTAATAATATCACTGCTTTTGGATGCTTTGTGGATATAGGAATTAAAGAAAGTGGTTTGGTACATATTTCACAGCTTAAGGATGGTTATGTATCCAATGTGAATGAAGTGGTAAAACTCCATGAACAGGTGAGGGTAAAAGTAGTAGAAGTGGATACAGTTCGCAGACGTATATCCCTGAGTATGGTACTATAATTTGAATTATAGAATGAATGCTTATTGATAAAATGGGAAAGCTGCTATATTATGGAAGTAAGTTGCTTTGAAAAATGAAATAATGGCTGTTCCCTATTGGGGAAATATAATAATTTTTGTATATTTGTCCCCGAAAAGTGAGAAATCTGTCACTAGATAAAATGATTATTAAAAATACTGTATCATGAATCAGAAACAAACTCCTGAAATTCCTCAAAATTGGGATTTCTTTATGTGTAGAATAGAGAATAAGCCTGCTTCTATACGTACTAATCTAGGCTTGTATAATGTAGCACCTCTTGAGGGGTACACTCATCGCCTGCAATTCTATATAGAGATGAAGCATCCTACTTCTGAGGGGCTTTCCTCCAACGAAGAATATCCTATTCTCTGCGATATTGAGGATGCTATCTGTGAGAGTGCAGAGGGAGAAGGGGCCATAATGGTATCAGCTATAAAGAATGATGGCTTTTTGGAATTATGGTTCTATAGTCATGAAACAGAGATATTAGCAAAGGTATGCCAGGAGGCTTTATCTTCCTTTGAAGGTTATCACTGTGGATATAATCAAGCAGAAGATCCTCAGTGGGATGCTTATTTTGACTTTCTATATCCTGACCCCTATTCCTACCAAGCTATACAAAATAGAAAAGTTATCATGCAGTTAGAGCAAAATGGAGATAAGCTTGAAGTGCCTCGTGAGATAGATCATTTTATCTATTTCAAGACAGCAGAGCAGCAGCAGGGATTTGCCAAAGAAGCCCAAGAAAAAGGTTTTACAGTGCTTCTTAATGATGAGGAAGATGCAAGAACAAGAGCAGCAGAGGGACAAGCTTATCCATATACAGTGCAAGCCACTGGTAAGGATAGCCCAGAGAATATTAATAATATTGTATGGGATATTATGGACCTGGCAGAACCTTTTGAAGGAGATTATGACGGTTGGGGATGTCCCAATGTATTGGAATAATTCTCCTTGATAAAAACATGCATGAGAACGTCTGTAAGTAGATTTTATTTGAGGAGTATCCTAAAAATACTTCTTTTGATGGGAGTATTATTGTTATTGCATAGCTATATCGTTGAGATATATTATGGTAAATTGTTGTTTTTTCATCTGGAGTTATTCTATATTTTTCATACTCTATGTGCCATAGTTGTGTGTGGCTTATTACTTATTCCCTTAAGAGGGAAGGCTTATATAGGTTATCGCTTTGTGACCCTGACGCTCCTGCAGATGATAGCTTGTTTAGCTTTTCTACTTCCTATGTTGCTCTCTCAGCCCAAGGTAGGGGAGTGGGATATACTTTCTTTTATGTTTGTTTTTTTTGTAGCTCTTATTTGGGAAGTCTATTTTGCACTTTCTTTGTTAAAAGAATAAAAGTAAAAAAATTTTCTATAATAAAAAAAGTTTTTGTACCTTTGCAGGCAAATAAAAAATTCGTAAATTTGCGCTTTGTTAAGCAACGGATAGATAATTAAGAAAAAATATTAATTCATTTGTGATAATGAAAAAAATAGATAAAAAGACGTATTTACAGTGGTATGAGGAAATGCTCTTTTGGAGGAAGTTTGAGGACAAATTGGCTTCTGCTTATATCCAACAAAAAGTAAGAGGATTTTTACATTTGTACAATGGACAAGAGGCAATCGTGGCAGGCTGTATGCATGTGATTGACCCTAAAAAAGACAAAATGATTACTGCTTATCGTAATCACGTGCATCCTATTGCTTTAGGAGTAGATCCACGTAGGATTATGGCAGAACTTTTTGGAAAAGATACAGGAACTTCTCATGGTTTAGGAGGTTCTATGCATATCTTTTCAAAGGAACATAACTTCTTTGGAGGTCATGGTATTGTAGGAGGACAAATTGCCTTAGGAGCAGGAATGGCTTTTGCAGAAAAGTATAACGAGACAGGAGGAGTTGTCCTTACTTTTATGGGGGATGGTGCTACCCGTCAAGGAGTACTTCATGAAACTTTTAACATGGCAATGAATTGGAAGCTCCCTGTAGTGTTCATTTGTGAAAATAACCATTATGCCATGGGTACTTCTGTAGAGAGAACAGCTAACCACCCTGAAATATGGAAATTAGGATTGGGGTATGAAATGCCTTGTGAGAAAGTAGATGGAATGAACCCTGTACCTGTGGCAGAAAAAGTATTTGAAGCAGTGGAACGTGCTCGCCGTGGCGATGGACCTACTTTCTTGGATATCCGTACTTATCGTTATCGTGGACATTCTATGTCCGATGCACAGCATTATCGTACTAAAGAAGAAGTGGAAGAATATAAGAAAATAGACCCTATTACTCAAGTACTTGATGTAATCAAAGCTAAAAAATATGCTACTGATGATGAAATAGCAGCTATTGATGAACGGGTAAAGAACTTGGTAGCAGAGTGCGAAAAATTCGCTGAAGAATCTCCATTCCCTGAAAAGAATGTAATGTATGATGTAGTATACAAACAAGAAAATTATCCTTTTTTACCTCATAAATTATAAAAGAAATGGCAGAAATAATAAATATGCCGCGATTAAGCGACACAATGGAAGAAGGAGTCGTTGCTAAATGGCTCAAAAAAGTAGGTGATACTGTAAAAGAAGGTGATATTCTCGCTGAAATAGAAACAGATAAGGCGACTATGGAATTTGAATCCTTCTATTCAGGAACATTGTTGTACATTGGTCTAAAAGAAGGAGAATCTGCTCCAGTGGATACCCTTTTGGCAATCATTGGCGAAAAAGGAGAAGATATATCAGCTCTTATAGGAGGAGGCTCTGCTCCAGCAAAAGAAGCCGCCGCTCCTGCCGCTGCGGAACCAGCAAAAGAAGCCGCTCCTGCAAGTACTCCTGCAGCCATGCCAGCGGGAGTTCAAATAGTTACTATGCCTCGCCTTAGTGATACTATGACTGAAGGTACTGTAGCTTCTTGGATTAAGAAAGTAGGTGATACTGTAAAAGAAGGTGATATTCTTGCTGAAATAGAAACAGATAAGGCAACTATGGAATTTGAGTCCTTCTATTCAGGTACCTTATTGTATATAGGAATAAAAGAAGGAGAATCTGCTCCTGTTGATTCTCTATTGGCTATCATAGGTCCTGCAGGTACCGATGTGAATGCAGTGCTTGCTGCGGCTAAAGGAGGCTCTTCTGCAGCTCCTACTGCCTCTGCTGCCCCTAAGGCTGAAGCTCCTAAAACTGAAGCCCCTGCTGCTACGCCTGCAGCTTCTACAGGAGGACGCGTATTTGCTTCTCCTTTGGCTAAGAAAATTGCTGAAGAAAAAGGTATTAACTTAGCAGAGGTAAAAGGAAGTGGTGAAAATGGACGTATCGTTCGTAAGGATGTAGAAGGATTCACTCCATCTGCTAAAGCAGCTACTCCTACAGCTTCTACAGGAAAATCAGCAGCACCTGCTATATTTACTCCTGTAGGAGAGGAAGTTACTGAAGAAGTGAAAAATTCTCAAATGCGTAAGACTATCGCCAAACGTCTTTCCGAGTCCAAGTTTACTGCACCTCACTATTACCTTACTATAGAAGTAGATATGGATAATGCTATGGAATCACGTGCACAGATTAATAATCTGCCTGATACTAAAGTATCTTTTAATGATATGGTAGTAAAGGCTTGTGCTATGGCTCTTAGAAAACATCCACAAGTAAATACTTCTTGGAAGGGAGATGTAACTTTGTATAATAAACATGTTCATATAGGAGTTGCTGTAGCTATTGAGGATGGCTTAGTAGTGCCTGTGCTTAAGTTTGCTGACAATCTTAGCCTATCTCAAATAGGAGTAATGGTAAAGGACTTAGCTGGAAAAGCACGTAATAAAAAGTTAACTCCTGCTGAAATGGAAGGAAGTACCTTTACCGTTTCTAACTTAGGAATGTTTGGGGTGGAACAATTCACTTCTATCATTAATCAGCCTAACTCAGCTATACTTTCTGTAGGAGCTATTATAGAGAAACCTGTAGTAAAAGCAGGACAAATAGTGATAGGTCATACTATGAGCCTTTGCTTAGCATGTGACCACCGTACTATAGATGGTGCTACAGGAGCTCAATTCCTACAAACCTTGAAAGCATATATTGAGAACCCTGTTACAATGTTAGCATAATCTGAATAATTTTGCATAATTTATTGGGAAGAGGCATTTGTATAAGTGCCTCTTTTTTATTGCTCAGAGCAAAAAATAAATTTGCTTAAGATAAAAAAAAGTTGTAATATTGTACTTTTTATTGAGGAATAAAATATGTATGCTATTTGTCATTTGAGTATTGTTCCTCTGCGAGAGGAATCCTCTCATAAGAGTGAGCAAATATCACAATTGTTATATGGTGAGTTGTGTTTTATTATAAAACAAGAAGGAGGGTGGTACTATATACGTACAGATTATGATAATTATGAAGGTTGGGTGGATTCCAAGCAACTGACTCCCATAAGTGATGCTATGTATGAGGAAAGTAAAAAGATACTTCCTCGTTATGCTTCGGATATGGTGGATTATGTACAGATTAGTGACAAACAATATGATTTGTTGCCTATATGTATAGGTGCAACCGTAAGTAATGCTCCCCTTTTGGGACATTTGTTTGAAGGAGAGGTACAGCATAAGGTACTTAGAAAGAATATAATAGAGATTGCCTCCAAATACCTTAATACTCCCTATATCTGGGGAGGAAAATCTCCTTTTGGTATTGATAGTTCTGGATTTGTCCAGATGGTTTATAAGCTTATTGGAATAAAAATCCCAAGAGATGTTTCGGAACAATGTGAGGTTATTGAGAAAAATATTGATTCTTTAGAAGATACTGAGATAGGCGATTTACTTTTTTTTAATAATTCTGCAGGAAGAATAGCTCATGTCGGTATTATCATTCAGCGGGGCTTTATCATTCATGCCTATGGAAGCGTACGGATTGACCGTATAGAATCAGAGGGAATCTGTGATATAGAAACAGGTAAAATTACTCATAAATTGCGATTTATACGCCGCATTTTGGATGATGATGAGAAGAAATATTGCTAAAATAGATATAAAATGACATTAAGGCTCCTTGTAATAGGAAAAACAGAGATATCATTTCTAGAGAAACTTATAGAAGAATATCAGAAAAGAATAAAATTCTATATAAAATTTGAAATAGAAATCATTCCTGCGCTTAAAAATATGAAAAATATATCCCAAGAAGAACAAAAAAACAGAGAGGGAATCCTATTATTGCAAAAGATAGCTAATAATGAGCATTTGATTCTTTTAGATGAGCGAGGAAAGGAATACACTTCTGTGGAATTTTCTTATTTTTTACAAAAAATTATGAATACAGGGACTAAGCAATGTACGTTCGCTATAGGAGGAGCTTATGGATTTTCTCCAGCGGTATATGCCAGGGCTAATGGTACTTGTGCACTGTCTAAAATGACATTTTCCCACCAAATGGTGCGTTTGTTTTTTGTAGAACAACTCTACCGAGCCTTTACCATTCTTAATAATGAACCTTATCATCATATATAAATGTATAGCAAAGAGGAAGCTGCTAAACTGAGACAGGATTTTTGGACTTCATTCGGAAAATCATTTCCCCGTAAGTGGGTTTTATATAAAACAGGAGTTAAACCTGTTCAATTCAGATTCTATTTTGATACTAAAAAAGCAATGGTATGTATAGATATAGAAGGGAATGAGGAAGAAAGAGATAAATATTTCAATAAAATGCTTTCAGTTAGATCTATATTGAATGATTTTTTACCAGATAGTTCTTTTGAAAAACACTATTTATTAGAAAATGGAAAAAAAATCTCACGTATTTGGTTAGAAAAACAGAGTGTATCTATACATGATAAAAAAACTTGGCAAGCTACTATGGAATTTTTTAATGAAAACATGCAAAGAATAGAACTTTTTTGGCAAGAATATAAAGATTTCTTTAAAGAGGAGGTTTGATTTTTAAATGAAATATGTATCATATTTTAAGAAAAACAATTTCTTCAAGTCAAGAAAAATAATTACTTTTGCACAAATTTATAGTAGATGTTACTTATAGGAATAACAGGGGGAACAGGTTGTGGAAAAACAACAGTAGTGAACCAGATTATCAGAGAATTACCTAAAGGGCAGGTAAGTGTAATCTCACAAGATTCTTATTATAAAGATTTGTCCCATTTGACTTATGAGGAGAGAACAAAGGTAAACTTCGATCATCCTAAATCATTGGACTTTGACTTACTCAAGCAACATCTCTCTCAGCTAAAGGAAGGAAAAACAATTCTGCAGCCCACTTATTCTTTTATAGAACATAATCGTATGCCGCAAACAGTAGCTATAGCTCCTTGTAAGGTGATTATTGTAGAAGGAATCTTGATACTTTCTCATCCGGATTTGAGAGATTTATTTGATATAAAAATATTTGTTCATGCGGATTCCGATGAGCGGCTTATTCGCCGTATCAAAAGAGATACTACCGAGAGAGGAAGGGATATTCAAGAAGTATTGGATAGGTATCAAACCACTCTAAAGCCTATGCACCAGGAGTTCATAGAACCTACCAAAGAATATGCTGATATCATCATTCCTAATAACCGACATAATAAAGTAGCTATTGATATTGTGAAGACAATCGTCCATAACAGAATACAATAAAATGATAGATTTTCAATTTTATATTAGAAAATATGCCTATACCATTGGCTTTGTTGCTTTTGGAATATGGATGTTATTTTTTGATTCTAATTCTTGGATCTCTCATAGAAAGTTGAATAAAGAAATTGAAGGATTGAAGCGGCAAAAAGAATTTCTTCAAAAGGAGATTGCTAAGGACAGGAAAGCTATTAAGGAAATCAATACCTATGAAGGAAGGGAGAAGTTTGGGCGAGAAAATTATTATTTTAAAAGAGATAATGAAGATATCTTTATCATTGAATATGATACAATAAAATAGAATTATTATAGTTAAAAATACGAATATATGTACGAAAATGAAGGAGAAAACAGCGAAATTTTCTCAAAAGCTCTAAGAGCGGGTAGGCGAACTTATTTCTTTGATATACGTGGTACCAAAGCGGGGGATTATTATCTAACAATAACAGAGAGTAAAAAGTTCACACATGATGATGGGTCTTCTCATTACCAAAAACATAAAATTTACCTTTATAAGGAGGATTTTAATGCCTTTAAAGAAATTTTAGAGGAGATGACCTCTTATGTGTTTGATGAAAAAGGAGAGGAAGTTATCTCTGAGAAACATCAGAAAGATTTCAAAAAACCTCTTTATACCAATGATAAAGAGAACTCATCCTATACCATTGATGATTTTGAAGATATCAAGTAAATAAATCACCTGATTTTAAGGGAGGAACTGCTTTTTTCAGTGAAAAAAGCAGTTCCTGTTTATTTGGAACATAGCCGTTTAATGCAATGAAAAAGGGAAAAAGATAGGAAGAACCAATATCATAACAATTCCCATAAGTATCTGTAGAGGAAGCCCTACTTTTATATAATCCATAAAAGTATAACGTCCTGCAGACATAACCAAAGCATTAGGAGGGGTGGAAAAGGGGGAGGCAAAGCACATACTTGCCCCTACTGAAACGGCAATAAGGAAAGGCAGAGGGCTTATTCCCATGCTGGTCGCAGTACTCATAGCAATAGGAGCTACCAAAATAGCTGTTGCTGTATTACTTATGAACATGGTAAGTAGGGAAGTGGTGAAATAGATGCTTGCCAAGAGGATATATGGGCTGTACCCACCTAATTTGCCTACTAACATCTGGGAAACCCATTGGGAGGCTCCCGTCTTCTCCAAAGCTAAAGCCATAGGAAGCATGGCTGCAATAAGAACAACACTTTCCCAATTGATAGTTTTATAAGCCGCCTCTACATTGGGAAGAGCTCCTGAAAATACCATAAGGAGAGAAGCTACCAGTACCGCTGTTACAGGTTGAACAGGGATAAAATCAAACATCATACTCATTACCATAAGAAGCATGATAATAGCAGCGATAGGCGCCTTATGCGTAAGACTTACCTTAGAGGCTTCTCGTAGAGGTTGTCCTAATACAATTAAGTGCCGCTGTTGGTCATTCAGCCGAGCTATATCTCTCCAGGAACCTTGTACCAATAGAATATCACCTGAATGGATACGCTGATCTTTAAGATTTTTTAGAATATAAGTCTCTTTACGCTGTATTCCTAAGATGTTTAAGGAAAAACTATCCCTAAATTTTGACTTCTTAATAGGCAAGTTTACCAATCGAGAAGTAGAAGTTACTAATACCTCAGCAATACCATGTTTTTGGGAATTCATAAGTTCCTCTTGAGAGGTGAATTTATCCTCTATAAGCCTCAAAGATTTTTCCCATACCATAGCCTCTATCTTTCGTATATCTCCTTGTACAAATAGAATATCTCCTTCATTAAGAACTGTATTAGCATGAGCCAATTCACGATCAGGATTCTTAAAAATGGAAGAATTAATGCTTGGTTTTCTCAATATTTCAGTTACATTCACTTCATATTTGTCTGAAATATTACTCTCAAGGAGTGTCTTTCCTATAAAAGGGGCATTTTTCCCAATCATAACCAAGTGAACATCTTTGGATAGGTGATATTCTTCCATGAGATCCTTAAGGGATTTACTGTTTTGTTTATTCTCCTGTAGAGAATCTTTCTTGTTGAGCAAGCGCTGGCTCACTGGAATAAGATAGAGCAATCCTACCCCAATGGCTACCAGTCCTACCGGAGTAAATGAGAAAAAGGTAAGAGAAGGATAGCCGTGCTTTATAAGTTCTTCATTAATAATAAGGTTAGGAGGTGTCCCAATGAGGGTCATCATTCCTCCTAAGCTACTGGCAAAAGCTAAAGGCATCAGAAGGCGAGAAGAATTAATATTGGCACTCATAGCCATACTTACCACTATAGGTAACATTAAAGCTACAGTACCTGTGTTACTTACAAAAGCACCAATAAAAGAAGTGGCAAGGATTACTAATATGAACAAACGTAATTCACTATTACCTGCCAATTTTAGAAGGCGATTACTAATCATTTTAGCCAGTCCTGTTTGGAAAATGGCGCCCCCTACAACAAATAACCCTATCATCATGATAACTACAGAATTGGAAAAACCTGAGAGGGCTTCTTCTGGAGTGAGTATCCCAAAGAGTACCAAGAGCAGGAGGGAGGAGAGTGCTACCAAATCCGAACGAATTTTCCCCATCATAAAGAATATAGAAGAAAAAACTAAAATAATTAAGGTAATGTACATGTTACTGACAATTTACTTCTGAATAAATAATATATTTATAATTAAAAGGCAAATATATGAAAATATTTTAATATAATAATAAATATCAATAAATAATATGATAATTATTTTCTACAAAAAAAATTTTATGAATTTATTTGTTTTTTGGCATAGAAATTGTTATTATACTTGTACAAATAAATGTATTATAAAAATGAAAAAAATTTTATTAGCAAGTTTTGCTTTAGCTTTGGCTTCTTGCGGACAGAAATCCTCTTATGAAGGAACTTATGAAGGAACCCTTCCTTGTGCAGATTGTAGTGGCATCAATGTTACCTTAACTATTAATAAAGATTCCTATACTTCTCAAGAGGTAATGGAGGATCTTAATACTAAGGATAAGGGAAATGTTGCTTATGATACACAAAGTAAAGTACTTACCCTTACAAGCACTGAAGAAAAAGATAAAGAACAACGCTATAAAGTAAAAGAAGATGGCTCTATTGCTCTTTTGGATGCTGATGGCAAAGAAGTAGAAGGAGAGTTGGCTTCTTATTATATCTTGAAGAAAAAATAATTGTATTATTAGTAGTAAGTAATTTGAAAGAGGCTGTCCAAGCATTTGGATAGCCTCTCTCTTGATTTATGGACAAGTAACAACATTTACTAAAGTTCCAAAGCTTTTTTAAGATCATTATCCATTAAGAGTTCCACAGGATTTTCAAGAGCTTTTTTCACCTCTACTAGGAAGCCTACAGATTCCCGTCCATCAATGATTCGGTGGTCATAGGAAAGGGCAATGTACATCACAGGAGCTATCACAATTTGCCCACTGCGTACAATAGCACGCTCTACTACATTGTGCATTCCCAGAATAGCGGATTGTGGAGGATTAATAATAGGAGTGGAGAGCATACTTCCAAAAACCCCTCCGTTGGTAATGGTGAATGTACCTCCGGTCATCTCGTCCACTGTAATTTGTCCGTCACGTGCACGTGTAGCCAAACGTTTTACTTCTGCTTCTACACCACGGAAAGAAAGATTCTCAGCATTGCGAATGACAGGCACCATTAGTCCCTTAGGTCCGGAAACTGCAATGGAAATATCACAGTATTCATAGGTAATTTTTTCCTTATCATCAATCATGGAATTGACATCGGGGAACATCTTAAGGGCACGCACTACTGCTAAAGTGAAAAAGGACATGAAGCCTAAACTTACATTATGGTGTTCCTTGAAGATATCCTTATATTCATTACGTATTTCATAAATGGCTGACATATCCACTTCGTTGAAAGTGGTAAGCATGGCAGTTTCATTTTTTACAGAAACTAATCGTTCGGCTACTTTACGGCGAAGCATGGAGAGTTTAGAGCGTTTTTCACTTCTCTTTTCATTGGTAGGAGTTCCCATGCTATGGCGTGCGGGTTGTGCATTAAGAGCGTCTTCTTTAGTGATACGTCCTCCTTTACCTGTGCCTTTCACTTCACTGGTTGGGATTTGTTTTTCTGCTAAAATCTTTTTAGCAGCAGGAGAAGCCTCTCCTGTGGCATAGCTTGTAGGTACTGGATTTTCTACTTTAGGAGTAGTCGCTACAAGGGCAGCAGTAGTCGCTATTGCAGGGGTAGAGGTAGGAGCTTCTTTTACAGCAGCAGCGGTCTCAGTAGGAGCCTGTGCGTCAGTATCAATAAGGCATACCACTTCTCCTACGGCTACGGAATCCCCTTCTTGTGCCTTAAGGGTGATGATACCACTAGCTTCAGCAGGTAGTTCAAGAGTTGCTTTATCAGAATCTACTTCCGCAATGGCTTGGTCTTTCTTTACATAATCGCCATCTTTGACAAGCCAAGTAGCGATTTCTACTTCAGTGATTGATTCCCCTGGAGAAGGGACTTTCATTTCTAAAATCATAAATTTTTCTTTTAGTTCTAAGTAAATTTTTTGATTAGATACTTCTTCTTTGATTGAAGAAAAAAATTTGCACAAAGATACTAAAAAATATAGAATTTACAATAAAAAAAATGTTTTTTTTCTATTTTACCTAACTGGCTTGTGTAAGGTAACTTCCCTCATATATATTCCTTTTACAGATTATATTTCTCACCCTCTCACCTGTTCATATTTGCTTGTGTGACTTCATTTTTCACTTTTCACTTTTCACTTAATCTAGGTATACCGCCTGCCCGTGTTCATTCATTCCGAAGGTTCTGTATCTGGGGTATTGTGCTTGTTCTTCGGCTTTTTTCTGCTTCTCTACTGCCTCCTCCTGTTTCCTTTTCCGGATCCAATTCTTAAAATGGCTACAGTAGTCCCGAATATCTTTCTCATATTCTCCCTGTGATTCCAAGTGTTCGTGGAACTGACACAAGAGCTTAGAGAGCTGTTGCTTATCATTGATATTTAGTATCTTGAACATTACTTGTGTAAGCCTTTCATTGCTAAGGTATTCCTCCTTAAGTGCTTCTATGGGTTTAATCTCCCAGTATGTATTCCTTTTTTTAGGAATATAAGGGACAATCTGGTCTATAGAGATACTTTCCATAGAATTATGGGCAGGCTCCGCTATGTTTTCCTCTTTTTTAGTTTCTTTTCCCTTGGAAGGACGGGCTTTTTTACTACGAGCCTCCTCTTCAGCTTCTTCTAAGGAGAGTTCTTGGGCTACTACTTTGTTGTAAAGCTCAGGATGCCACCGCTTAAGGTTTCCCATACGTCCCTTTTTTCTGTTATTCACGGCGCTTTGGTGCCACTGTTTGGCTTCTCGGTTGAACTGAGCCTTGAAGGAGGCAAAGGCAATGCGAGTTACAAAGTCATCCACAGGGAAGGGAGGAATCTCTTGCGGTTGAGGGTCAAGATGATTGTTTAGGTGTTGCTGATAGGCTCTGATGGTTTTGAAGAGTTTACCGGCTTGTTCGTCGGTGAGCTCGTCCAGTACTTCGAGCATGTCATTGTAGAGGATGAAGAATTTTTTCATAATAATGAAGGGATTTGTTTACTGAAATCATGAAGCTGAAGGGCGATGTGCTTCCTTCAATAACACCGCAAATATACAACATTTTTGTAGCTATGTCAAGGAAAAACTGACAGAGAAGTGTCCACCCCTTAATAAGTGAAAAACGAAAAGTGAAAAACGAAAAATTCTTCACTTTTAACTATTCACTTTTAACTGTTCACTATTCATTATTCACCCACATACCCAGCTGTGGGCACTCGCTGGCTATACTTTTCACTTTCAAAGGAGGGTAAAGAATCCTTTTTCTTGAAAAATGGAGAAGTCGCTGGTGATGATGAATGATTTCGTTGTTTGTTTTTCGTTCCTTATTTTATTTCTTCTTCTTCTTTATTTTTTTGTATTTGTATTTTTCTTCTTTTTTGTCTTTGTTTTAAGCGATAACGGGGATAGTAAGTATCGCACACGGCGAGTGTGGGGATATACTTGTTACTTATTTTTGTTTTTCTCTACCAATTCTAATTGGGAAAGAGCAGTGAGGGTGGTAAAAATGCCATAGTTAATAAGCGCCTTATCTTTCTCTATTTTATCAATAACTCCTACCGATTTGCTATCCTTTATTCGTACTCTGTCACCTACTTTTAAGGATTGTATCTGTGCTATTTTTTCCTGTTTCTGGGAGTGTTCACGAGCTTTCTTCTCTATTTTCTTCTGCTGACGAACAGCTTCTATTTCCTTATGCAATTGTTCCTGAGCCAATTTTTTTTGAGCTTCTTCAGCTTCTTTTTCCTTTTTGCTTTTGGTTTTTCGCTTGCTGTTTTCCGTCTCCACTATCTTGAGAAATTCGGAGATAAGCGGGCGGCGCTTCTTATCCTCAAAGTAGCGTTCGGCGATCTCATTGATTTTACTACCCAGATAGATAAACTTCTGATTTTGGTCGTAGAGTTCCTGATAGGAAGAGAGTTTGCTTTGTATCTTGTTATTAAGCGTCTCCAAGCGCTTGGCCTCCTCCCGTGTTTTCTCTTCTTCTTCTTTAAGAGAAGAGGTCGTTTTCTCCATTTCTGAACGCTCCTTTTGTAGTTTAGCAATGGTGGCATCAAAACGGACTTTGCCTTTTTCTATACGCTTTTTAGCACGATTGATGAGGCTATAGGGAATACCATTTTTCTGGGCTACCTCAAAGGTAAAAGAACTTCCAGCCTCGCCTATGATGAGTTTGTAAATAGGCTCCAGTGTCTTATTATTAAAAAGCATATTGGCATTGGTAGCAAAAGGAAGTTCATTAGCCAATATCTTAAGGTTAGCATAGTGAGTGGTGATTACCCCAAAGGCTTTCCGATGGTAGAACTCCTCCAAAAAGATTTCTGCCAGAGCTCCCCCCAGTTCAGGATCACTTCCCGTTCCAAACTCATCAATGAGGAAAAGGGTTGTCTCATTACACTTCCTAAGAAAGTAGTTCATATTCTTGAGGCGATAACTATAGGTGCTCAGGTGATTCTCAATAGATTGATTATCTCCAATATCGGTAAGGATATGAGTGAAAATAGGTAATTTACTTTTTCTATGAACGGGTAGTAACAAGCCCGTTTGTAGCATCAGTTGTAGTAGCCCAATAGTCTTTAGGGTAATGCTCTTTCCTCCAGCATTAGGTCCTGAAATGACAATAATGCGTTGCTGGTCATCCAACCGAATGGTTTGTGGGAAGGTTTGTTTTCCTTTTTTTGCATTGCTTAGCATGAGTAAAGGATGATAAGCCTCTCTAAGTTCTAACACACGTTCATTTGTCAATTCAGGCAAAAGGGAATGTGTTTCTTTAGCGAAGTAGGCTTTGGCAGCAATTACATCTATCGTAATTAAGTAGTCTTGTTTTTGGGTAAGAAGGTCAGCAAAAGGGCGTAGGATATTGGTAAGTTGCAATAGGATACGCCTTATTTCTTCTCTTTCCTCATGAAACAGGTGAGAAAGTTCTCGGGAATATTGCTCAGTAATGTGTGGTTCTATGTAAATAATGCTGCCCGTTTTTGAACTTCCGAGCACTGTACCCCGCACTTTGCGTTTGTAAGTGGCTTTTACAGCGAGTACACGCCTGTTCTCCACCACGGTTTCCCGAATATCGTCCAAATAATCTAAGGTATTATACTCAGACAGAGCATGGGAGAAACTCTGGTTGATTTTCCCTTTGAGGGTAGCTATCTCAGTGCGCACTTGGTAAAGCTTTTCGGAAGCATCGGACTTGATTTCACCAAACTTGTCCAGAATGTTATCGATTGCCTTGATTATTTCTTCAGTATAAGGAATTGATTCAGATAAGGAAGCAATTGTAGGATAGTAGTCATAAAATTTCTTAAAGAAAATTAAATGAGCATTAACTGTTTGGCTCAAAGCACGTATCTTAACAAATGAATGCGGTTCCAATAGGCTATTTTCTATGGTAAGAAAGCGTATCTCATGATCTATTTCTTCAAAGTTATGAGAAGGGATATAGTTCTGTGTTTCCAAGGAGGTCAAGTACTCGTTGGTCTGGAGTAGGAGTGTAGTGATCGCCTCCCTATTAATCAATGGCTTTAGTGCAAGCACCTTTTCTTTCCCTTTAGGAGTATGGGTGTGCGCAGCCACTAAAGATAAAAGGGTAATAAATTCCAAATCCTCCAAGGTCTTTGTATTCATAAGAGTATGTTTCTTTTTAAAGTTTCAATGATTTGTACCTTAATTATAATTTTTAGTCATAATTTCCATGACTAAAAAGGAATCCCTACTTTTCTCCCTTTGTAGACACCTTTTTCTATCTGCCAACAGACCATATAAGCACCTGCTCCATCACCATTATTTGCCACTATATAGAGTGTATCGCTGTCTTTGTCATAATGGGCAGAATGAAAGTCTGTATAAGAATTAGGTGCATACAAATCACTATAAGCACTTTTAGGAATAGAAATTTGTTTTCCATGGATATTTACCTCAATACTCTTATATTCTTCCTTGGGCATATTACCATCTGTTCCCCAAAAAGGTTTTCCATCTATTTTTTCTATTACATCATGGTATTCTTTATGATACTTGAATGAATGTTTTCTCTTGTCAAACTTTCCAGAGGTAAGGGTTACCTGAATTCCTTTTCCTTCAAAGACAAGAGCATTTCCTTTGTCAATACCTTTGGCTATTTTTGGTATTTTTTCTACCCATTTGACTCTATCATTATAGATGTATCCGTCGTTATCAGCATAGATCCAATTGCCCTCCTGAGCCTTATCATATTCAAAAACAAAAATAAGGGTATTGTTGTCAAGTTTTTTAACCACTTTGCTGTGGACACTTTTTTCTTTTCGTACATTTACATAACCATCTTTGTCATTTATTATAGCAAATCCACCTTCTATTTGAGCAAAAACAGTATCATTTATGAGTAAAAGTAAAACAACAAAGAATTTCATTTCTCTTTAAATTTGATAGTTATTAAAAAATAATGTGGAATTTTAAAATGTAATCCAAATTCTTCAGGGATTATTTTTGATTGAACTACTTCACAGTAAGATTTTGTCCCGTCTGCATTCATTCTTGGTGTAATAATAGCCAAAATAGGTATTTCTCTATCTAAATTACCGGAAATAAACCATTCTTTTTTTGATCCAAAAAAATCTTTTAACACATACCAATCAGCGTTGTCTTTCAATTCATTATATACCTTAGCACTGCTAAAGTGCATTCCCTTTACAACAGATTTTAGTTTTCCTTCAGTGATTTTAAAAAAGAACTTTAGGGATAATTTTTTTGAATTATTCCTGAGAAATTCCATCTCAGAGGAATCAAAAAGGAGCTTTGTATTGGTTTTTTCCCCATGGGTAAACTCTTGTATGCTAATTTCATAATGTTTTCCTTCAAGAGAGGCTCCTTTAAAAATTAACTGTTCTGAATAGATATTTTCAAAATCCATTAATTCTTGAGTTTCTTTATCCTTACTTCCATAAGCATAAGTTACTCTTATATTTTGTGATAATGCAATATTTGATATAAAAGCAATCAAACAAAAAACTAATATCTGTACTTGTTTATAATATAAATTCATTATACGTCCCTAATTAATAATAAGTTTGTATATATTTTCAAGCCTAATCCTTCAATTAGTTTCTTATATTTTTATCTAAATTACATTGTAAGATGTTCCTTCCTTGCCGTCCTTGAGCTGGATACCAATCGTTAAGAGTTCATTACGAATTTTATCGGAAAGTGTCCAATCTTTGTTAGCGCGAGCTTCTTCTCGCATATTGATAAGCAACTGGAGTACCCCATCAAGCTTGTCATTATAATTATTGGTTTGTTCTTCACTTTGTAAACCCAATACATCAAAAACAAAAGCATTCATAAGGGTTTGCAGTTCTTTAAGTTCAGCAGCAGAGATCTTTTCCTCATCATTTTTCACTTGAAAAATCCATTTGACCGCTTCAAAAAGGTGCGCTATAAGCATAGGCGAATTGAAATCATCTAAAAGAGCATCATAACATTTATCTTTCCAATTCTCTATCATAGTAGTAAGTGCTGTAGGAGTATTACTGGTAGGGGCAAGTTCATTAATGGTTTTCATAGCCTCCATCAGGCGAGCAAATCCCCTCTCAGCGGCAAGCATTGCCTCATTGGAGATGTCCAATACGCTGCGGTAGTGCGCTTGCATAAAGCAAAAGCGAACCACTGCAGGTGCAAAGGGTTTCTCAAAGAAAGTATTATTGCCAGAGACCAGCTGCATAGGCAGAATGTAATTGCCTGTGGATTTGCTCATACGCTGTCCGTTCATCGTGAGCATATTAGCATGCATCCAGTAGCGTACAGGACTTTCTCCATGTCCTGCCTTTCCTTGCGCAATCTCACATTCGTGGTGAGGGAACTTAAGATCCATCCCTCCTCCATGTATATCAAATTGATTACCCAAATATTTGGTACTCATTACCGTACATTCCAAGTGCCA
This sequence comes from Capnocytophaga sp. G2, assembly GCF_035282625.1. Lineage (NCBI taxonomy): Bacteria > Pseudomonadati > Bacteroidota > Flavobacteriia > Flavobacteriales > Flavobacteriaceae > Capnocytophaga > Capnocytophaga sp. G2. Next base: position 101,395 of record NZ_JAYKBU010000006.1, read on the forward strand.
ACCAGGAAAACCATCTCCCCAAGGAGAAGCCCAACGCATAATATGAGCAGGAGAGGCTTTCTTCCATAGGGCAAAATCCTGAGGATTACGCTTTTCACCCTGTCCGTCTAAGTCACGGGTATTGGCGAAGAGTTCTTCAATATTTCTGCGAGAAAGTTCGCCGTAATTGAGCCCACGTCTGTTGTACTCAAGTACATCAAAATATACTGAGCCGTTGCTTTCGTAGGCGAAACCATCCTTAAGGAGCTTTTCAGTGAGTTGTATCTGTTCCAAAATATGTCCTGTCGCCGTAGGTTCAATAGTAGGTGGAAGAAGATTGAAGATCTCTAATACTTTGTGAAAATCAACCGTATATTTTTGAACAATCTCCATAGGTTCGAGTTTCTCGAGGCGAGATTGTTTTACAAAACGATCGTTATTTACATCACCATCATCCGTAAGATGTCCTGCATCGGTAATATTACGAACATAGCGCACCTTATACCCTAAGAACTTGAGAGCACGATACACAAAATCAAATGACATAAAAGTACGTACATTGCCCAAGTGGACATTGCTATACACGGTGGGACCACAAACGTACATTCCTACATGATTAGCGTGCAAAGGCACAAAAACTTCTTTTTCTCCTGTGAGGGAATTAAATATTTTTAGTTGATGATTCATAATTACATTTTTTATTCTTCCGTTGTGAGTCCTAATTCGCGTGCTGCTATTTCACGCATTTCTACCTTACGTATTTTTCCTGAGATAGTCATAGGGAACTCGCTGACAAATTTCCAATATTTAGGTATCTTATAATGGGCAATTCTATCCTTACAGAAGGCACGTATCTCCTCTTCGGTGATGGTAACACCTTCTTTAGGCTTAATCCATGCCATAATTTCTTCGCCATACTTTTCACTGGGGACTCCTATTACTTGGGCATCCATTACCCCTTTGTAGGTATAAAGAAAATCTTCTATTTCCTTAGGGGAAATATTTTCTCCTCCGCGAATGATAAGGTCTTTGATACGTCCTGAGATGTGTAAGTAGCCTTCTTCATCCATCATAGCAAGGTCTCCTGTATGCATCCATCGCTGTTCATCTAATACTTGCTTGGTAGCATCAGGACTATTCCAATACTTAAGCATTACTGAATAACCTCGTGTACAGAGTTCTCCACTTTCACCACGCTTTAGAATAGCTTTTGTTTGAGGGTCTATAATCTTTATCTCCAAATGGTCCTGTATGGTACCTACTGAATAGATTTGTTTTTCAAAGGGTACCCCTATCTTTGTTTGGGTGGAAACAGGGGAGGTCTCTGTCATTCCATAGCAGATGGTAATCTCATGCATGTTCATCTGTTCCTTCACCTTTTTCATAATTTCAGGCGGACATAAAGAACCTGCCATAACCCCTGTGCGAAGTGAAGAGAGGTCGTAAACCTTTTGTTCCATCTCATGCAATTCCGCAATAAACATCGTAGGCACCCCATAGAGGGAAGTACAGCGCTCTCGCTCCACTACTTCTAAAGTTTTAATAGGGTTGAAGCTATCATTAGGAATGACCATAGTAGCTCCATGTACGGTACAAGCTAAGTTCCCAATAACCATACCAAAACAATGGTAGAAAGGCACAGGAATGCACACCCTATCAAGGTGGGTATAGTTCATTCTTATTCCTATAAAATAAGCATTGTTCAGAATGTTATGATGAGAAAGGGTAACTCCTCTAGGGTTTCCTGTAGTCCCCGAAGTGTATTGGATATTCACCGGATCATCAAATTGTACCTTTTCCTCTCGCCTCAATAGCGTATCATTAGAGATACGCTCACCTTCCTTTAGGAAGCGATCCCAACTCTCATCCCAAAAAATCACTTTTCGGATAGTATCGGTGAATTCACGAGCATCATCCATCATTTTCTTATAGTTGCTGCTCTTAAATTGAAGTGCAGAAAACATAACAGATAATCCTGATTGATTAATCACATATATTAATTCACTGGTACGATAAGCAGGGTTAATATTCACTAAGATAACTCCTATCTTTGCAGTAGCATATTGCAACAGAGTCCATTGGTAACAATTGGGAGACCATACTCCCACACGGTCGCCTCGCTTTACTCCTAATGCAATGAGCCCTTTAGCTACCTGTGACACCTGTTCATAAAACTCCTCGTATGTGGCACGGTAATTCTGATGAGCACATATAAGAGCCTCTTGTGTAGGATATTTTTCAACAGTTTTTCTTAAGTTCTCATCTATGGTTTCTCCAAGCAAAGGAATGGCTGAAGCTCCATGAGTATAAGCATAAGCAGTGTTCATATTTCTCTTTTTTAACCAGTGGCAAAAATATAAAAAATAAATGAGAAAAATAGATAAGATGGGTATTTTTTCTTATAAAAACACCTTATACAAAGTTTGGCATTATTTTTGATAGTCAAAAGAAAATTAAAAGAAAGTTCAATGAAACAAATTTTTTCAGTACTTTTAGTACTTATGATTAGTGTAGTCTCCGCACAGGAGATTAAGTGGATGAGTATGAATGAAGCACTATCTGCTCAAAAGAAAAACCCCAAAAAAATATTTGTTGATGTATACACTGCGTGGTGTGGTCCTTGTAAAATGTTATCAGAAAAAACATTCAAAAACAAAGACCTTGTAAAATATATTAATGATAAGTTCTATGCTGTAAAATTCAATGCAGAGGGAAATGAGGATATTTCTTACAAAGGAGTTACCTATAAGAATAATAACTATGATCCAGCAAAAGCCAATACCCGTAATGGAATGCATGATTTTGCAGGAGCATTAGGGGTGAGTGCATATCCTACTATGCTTGTTTTTGATGAAAAAAGTGCCCCTATATTCCCTATTACTGGTTATTTGACTGCTACACAGTTAGAACCCATAATTAAGTTCTTGGGAGAAAATACATATCTTACAGTAACTACTCAAGAGGCTTATGATAAATATATGAAAAATTTTAAAGGGACTTTTAAAAATTAATTTCATATTTATTACATTTTTAATTTTCATCATCTCAAAATATCTTTGAGATGATTTTTTTATGTTTTGTAAAAAATTTTTCCACTAAAATTTGGTAGGTTATAGGAAAAAATGTACTTTTGGCGAAAATTTGAATTATGATACAACAAGCCTCTTTTATGGATTTTTTTGAAGGTCTATTTATTATTCTATTTATATTTGCCATTGGATTTTGGATCACAATACTTTTAGCTCCTCTTGTTTTACGCTTCTTTATAAAAAGACGGATGGATGCCATGGAAAAACAACTTTTCCAAGAACAGTCCAAGCAAGAGAATAATGCACAGCAGTATTATAATTCTTCTACTAAAGGAGGAAAACAACCTAAAGAAAAGAAAATAGTAGGAGAATATATTGATTTTGAAGAAATTGAATAGATTTATGAAAGAAAAACTTCAACATATACTCCCTCATTTAGTATGTATACTCCTCTTTGTAGGAATTGCTTTGGCTTTCTTTTATCCTATTCTGCAGGGAAAAGAAATACAGCAGAGTGATATCGTGCAGTATATAGGAATGTCTAAAGAACGAAATGATTTCAGGCAGGTACGTGAAAGCTATTGGACAAATAGTGCTTTCGGAGGAATGCCTACTTACCAATTAGGGGCAGAATATCCTTATAATTACATAAAAAAACTGGATAGAGTTATACGATTTTTGCCTCGCCCAGCGGATTATTTATTTCTATATTTTATTAGTTTTTATATATTTTTATTAGCTCTAAAAGTTAATTATAGATATGCCTTTTTAGGAGCACTTGCTTTTGGTTTCTCTACTTACCTTATCATCATTCTTACCGTAGGACACAATGCCAAAGCGCATGCTATTGGGTATTTTGGTTTTGTATTGGCAGGAATTCTTCTATCTTTTCAGCGGAAATACCTATGGGGATTTCTGCTCACCACCTTAGCTCTGGCATTGGAAATCAATGCTAATCACTTTCAGATGACTTATTATTTACTCTTATTGGTTATAATCTTAGGAGGGGTTAGGCTTTACCAAGCTATTAAAAATAAGGAGCTAAAACCCTATATCAAATCAGTAGCTGTATTATGTGGTGCTGCCTTATTGGCAATACTCATGAATGCAACCTTATTATTAACTACTAAGGAATATGAAGCTTTTAGTACTCGAGGCAAATCAGACTTAACCCTTACTGCACAAGGACAGCCTAAAACTAATACTACTGGACTTTCCAAGGATTATATTACTGAATATAGCTATGGTATCTATGAGAGTCTGGATCTTATTGTTCCCAGACTGTTAGGAGGCTCCAATCATGAAAATTTAGGAGAAAAATCAGCTGTATATAATTACTTAATAGCCAATAATTATCCTCCTAATCAAGTATTGCAGTTCACTCAGCATCTACCAACTTATTGGGGAGAGCAACCCATTGTGGCTGCTCCTGCTTATATAGGAATTGTTGTCTTTTTTCTTTTCATATTAGCCTTATTTATTGTAAAGCGTAAGGCTAAATGGTGGCTCTTGGCTGGAATTGTTATCTCTTTATTACTATCTTGGGGCAAAAATTTCGGACTGTTAACAAATTTCATGATTGATTATTTCCCTTTATATAACAAGTTCCGTGCAGTATCTTCAGTGCAAACTATCTTGGAATTCTGTATGCCTGCATTGGCTATTTTAGGGCTTTATCAGTACCTAACTTATGACAAAAGAGAAGAGGCAAAGAAGTATCTGTATTATACCACAGCTATTGTAGGAGGATTGTTACTGCTCTTATGGCTGGCAAAGGGAAGTCTTTCTTTTCAAGGAACTGGAGACACTTATTATTCACAAGCTTACGGAGATGATCTCATGCGGCTTATCCGTCAAGATAGAGAATCTATGTATACAACTGATATTCTTAGAAGTTTTATCTATACGATAATCATTTTCGGAATACTGTATGCCTTTTCCATAGAAAAACTCAATGAAAAAGTAGCTTTTGTTTTTATTACTATTTTGTTAGTTAGCGATATAGCAGGTGTTACTAAGCGTTATCTATCTGAGGACTCTTATTCTTTTCCTTCTGAAACAGAAAATTACTTCATTCTTTCCAAAGAAGAGAAAAAAATATTAGAAGATAAAGAGTATTTTCGTGTATTTTCTCTTGATGAAGCATTGAATGGGGCGAGAACCTCTTATTCTTTCCATTCAGTGGGAGGATATCATGCTGCAAAACCTCGTAGAATACAAGAATTATTTGATTACCAGTTTTATAATAACAAAAATCCTCAGGTTCTTAATCTTTTAAATGTAAAATATATATTACAAACAGATAAGGAAGGAAGAACTATAGTAATAAAAAATCCTGATGCACTGGGAAATGCTTGGTTCGTACAGCGCCTCTCTGTAGTTGAGAATGCAGACAAACTTATGCAATCCTTGGACACACTCTCTCCTAAAAAGAATGCCATAACTTCAGATAAGTCCTTAAAAGACAAGTTCTACCAAGTAGATAGTTTGGCTTCTGTTAAGTTAAAGGAATACGAACCTGATAGAATGGTTTACACTTCTCATAATTCCCAAAATGGTTTAGCTGTTTTCTCAGAAATTTACTATCCTCATGGTTGGAAAGCTGTGATAGATGGTCAAAAAGAAACTCCTATTTACCAAGTGGATTATACCCTTAGAGCTATTGAGATTCCAGCAGGAGAACATACTATTGAATTTGTTTTTTCTCCCAAATTGGTTAAAATAGGCGGATGGATTATGTTCTTTGCTTCTATTCTCTTTGTTTTAATCACTATAGGTGCCATTTTTGTTTCTAAAAAGATAAAATAACATGAGAAACATAAAAATAATATTTATATTACTTTTATTTTGTTCTTGTAATACTCCTCTTTTCACCCCAGAAGAGGACTTTCTGACTCCTTTTGAACTAACAAATGGTAATGGAACAACTTCTTATGAAGAAACCATTGCTTTTTACAAGAAATTAGCTACTAATTATGGATCTATTTCTATGAAAACAATGGGAGAAACAGATAGTGGTATCCCTTTATATTTGGTTATTTTCAACAGTGATAGTACCTTTGACCTCAATCGGATAAGGAAGAATAAAATGATTGTGCTCATCGCCAATGGTGTAAATGCAGATGAAAGTGAAGGTATAGATGCCACCATGCAACTTATGAGAAATTTGGCACAAAAACAGGTGGAAATCCCTGAAAATACCGTAGTAGTTACTATTCCTATTATGAATTATCTGGGATTAATGGAAAAAGAATCTCTCTTTAAGAACCATATCAATACTTTTATAAATAATGATTTATCTAATGATTTTATAGAAAATAAGAGCCTTAATACACGCTCTTTTGTAGATATTTTTCATCAATTGAATCCTCACATTTTCATAGATACACGTTCCCTGCAGGGAAAGGATATCCCTAATGCGATTTTCTATCAGACCATTTTCCCTGAAAAATTAGGAAAAATAAAGTATTATTTGAAAGATAATTTCCTTTCTCAATTATCAGATTCTCTGAGAATAGCAAACAAAAATCCTATAGATAGCCTTTCTCAATCAAGAGAACTATTACCTTATCCTACAGAAAGACAATCCGGTATAAGTTCTTCCATAGGATATGTATCTCTCTGGAATACCATAGGATTATATATAGCTACTAAAAAAGAGAGTCCCTACAAAAATAGAGTAGAGGAAATGTACAACGCTTTGAAATGTATTGTTCTACTTACTAACTCTCATAAAGAACTTATACAGAACTTACAACAGTTAGATAATAAAGAAATATTGCAACAAAGAGAATATATACTCTCCTACGTTTCACAACCTATACAAGATTCCTTGAATATTCATCCTCTTGATAAGAGAAACTATATTCCTCAAGAAACTATATCTATACCTAAAACCTATATAATCCCTCAACTTTTCACTAAAGTTATAGATAATTTCAAACGCAATAGCATAGAAATGGATAGATTCGAGAAGGATTCCTTGATAAGTGTAAATTCTTACATCTTAAAAATCTCTAAAGATAGTCTCTCCTTGCTCAATTATAAAGATATCCAACACAAATTAACACTAAAGAAACAAAAAATAGCCGTAAGAAAAGGAGATATTATTATTAACACAGAACAAAAAGGAAGGAAATATCTTATAGAAACCTTAGAACCTCACGCTGATAATAACTTTATGAAAGAAAATATGCTTTTTCTTCTATCTTCTCCAAAGGATAGTATTTGGGTATACCCTGTGTTCAGTATAGAAGATAACATTGATTAGAAATGTTATATATTTAATAATATTTTTAGGATATAAATCTGTTTTTCACTGCAGATTTTCCCTATTTTTTCCTTTTAAAATTAAGTATTATTCTACTAAATAGACAAATTCGTATTTGATGAGACTTTTATTTTATATTATTATATCTTTATTTTTGTTCTCTTGTACCTCCACACCACAGAAACCAGTGGCTAAAAAACCTAACCCTCATTTGAAAAATGAAAATTTGCAAGGGAGTATAAAAACACAATCCTTTATCAATTACATTTTCATAGAGGATTCTCTTACAAGAGAAACAAAACAGATACTGGATTATCAGATCTCATTGACCTATGATGAACAAGGATATGAAATAGAAAATCTCTACCAAAATGATAGCTTACAAGAATATATTATTGCCTATTATGACAAAAACCACAGAAAAATTTCTGAGAACTATATACATAAATTTTTGAAAAACAATATAGTTAAGAGAACTCTCACTAACTATGTTTATGATACTTTAGGGTATGAAACTACACGAATGAAGTATGACTTCTCAGATTCATTAAATGTAATCCATAAGTTTGATACAGAATATGATAAAAACGGAAATATAGCAAATATTACAGAATATGTATATAACGAAGGATCATGGCAGCTTTCCGATAGAATAGTGTACAAATACAATTCAAAAGGATATGAAATAGAAAAGGAATCTTACTATTATTACATGGCATTATGGCTTTTGAAGAATAAGGAAGTCTCCAAATATAAACAAGATTCCTTACTAATAGAAAAGCTCTTCTATAATTATAAAAAGAGTAATATCCCTGATCGTATTCTTTATTCATATAATGATTTACAAAAGGATATTACTTACATCAATACTAAAGATAGTATTACCTCAATGGAATCTTATTTGTATAACAAACAAGGAGACATTACTAACTATACCGAGTATACTCCTCAAGGATTGGAAAAACAGCGTATATTCTACTTATATACTCCTTATGGTGAAGATTTAGAGGACATTGTCTACAAAGATAATTCAGAGCAAGAAAGAACTATTTATCGATATGATGCAAAAGGAAATTTAACTAAGAAAATTACCTACCAAGGAAATAAAGTAAAATATCTTACAGAAGTAAAATATACTTATTACCAAGCTACGCCTAATTCAAAATAGCAAATTTTAAAACATAATACAATATAAATGACAGAAAAAATCCTATATTTGCATGGATTGGATAGTTGCCTACATGAAGATAGGAGGGAGGTGTTACAGAAATATGGTCAAGTTATTGCTCCCGTTTTTGACTATAAAAATGAACCTCAACTATTTTCACAATTATGTAATGATTACAAGGATGTTATGGCTATTATAGGATCAAGTGCAGGCGGACTTATTGGATACTATTTAGCTCAAAAATTACATAAACCCTGCGCACTCTTTAACCCCGCTCTATCATTTCGCTCGCAATTACCCTTTAGTCCCTTTTGGGATAAAGCCTACAAACAATATATGCTACTGATTATAGGAATACAAGATGATGTCATTCCCTATGAGAAAAGTCTTTCTATTGCTGCAGAGGAAAAAACACCCGAACAAACAATAGATATACACTTAATTCAGAATATGGGACATCTATATCCTATTGAATTTTTTTCAAGAGAATTAAATTTTTTCTTCCATAGAATAAAAACTAATATTTGATTAAAACTTGTAGAGTTTCATGAGATTTCTCTGAAAATCGTCGAAGGTACATGTGGAACAAGGTGGAAGGATCTGTATGATGGAAAGACAGATAAGAGCCCCTTTCTTCTTATGTTCTATTTTACATAATATAAATTATAGGGAAATTTTATATCTACAGAGAAATAGGCTAACTCATAAGAATTAACCTATTCTTCCTCATTCAGTTCTTTTATAAAAAGACTGTCTATTTTTTAAAGACTTCTTTTACTTTTTCACCAATCTTAGCTGGTGAATCTACCACATGAATACCACATTCACGCATGATACGTTTTTTAGCTTCAGCAGTATCTTCACTACCACCTACAATAGCCCCTGCATGCCCCATAGTACGTCCTTTGGGAGCTGTTTCCCCTGCAATAAAGCCAACTACGGGTTTCCTATTACCAGTTTCCTTAATCCAACGAGCGGCTTCTACCTCTAACTGTCCACCAATTTCACCTATCATCACTATAATCTCAGTCTCTGGATCATTCATGAAGAGTTCTATAGCTTCTTTTGTAGTCGTTCCTATAATAGGATCTCCTCCAATTCCTATAGCGGTAGAGATTCCTAATCCTTGTCTGACTACCTGATCTGCGGCTTCATAAGTCAAAGTTCCTGATTTGGAAACAATTCCTACTTCCCCTTTCTTAAATACAAATCCAGGCATAATACCTACTTTTGCTTCTTCAGGAGTAATGACTCCAGGACAGTTAGGTCCTATAAGGCGACAATCTTTATCCTTAATATAAGCGGCTACTTTAACCATATCAGCTACAGGAATTCCTTCAGTAATGGTAATAATCACCTTAATTCCTGCTTCAGCGGCTTCCATAATAGCGTCAGCAGCAAATGCAGGTGGGACAAATATGATAGAGGTGTCTGCTCCTACTTTTGTTACCGCATCCTTTACTGAATTGAAAACAGGCTTTCCTAAGTGTGTTTGTCCTCCTTTGTTCGGAGTTACTCCCCCCACTACATTGGTTCCATATTGAATCATTTGTTCCGCATGGAAAGTTCCTTCACTCCCTGTAAAGCCTTGCACAAGGATTTTTGAATTTTTATTTACTAATACACTCATTGGTTTGAATTTTTTAGAGGACAAAATTACTGATTTATTTTTAATTTTCAAAAGAAAAAGTAAAAATTCTATTCTATGAGAATTAAGATTTTTTTGCTTCTTTCTTAAGAAATATGTATCTTTGCCGTGTATTATAAAATACTTCAAAATTATTGAAATCATCGTCATATAAATAACATTCTATTAATTATTTATCTTTAAAATACTAATTATTAACAAACGTGTTTCCAGAAATTCCCTTAGCTCAACAGATACTCCTTGCTTGTGAAGAGAAAAACATTCACCATATTGTGCTCTCACCAGGTTCACGTAATGCTCCACTAACTATTGGCTTTGCGAGTGACTCCTTTTTCACCACTTATAGTATTGTAGATGAAAGAAGTGCGGGCTTCTTTGCTCTCGGTTTGGCTCAGCAACTGAAAGAACCTGTAATAGTTGTGTGTACCTCTGGTTCCGCCTTATTAAACTATTACCCAGCAGTGAGTGAAGCCTACTATAGTAATATACCTTTAGTGGTTATTAGTGCCGACCGACCTGCTTCAAAAATAGATATAGGTGATGGGCAAACCATACATCAGCAACACGTACTTGCCTTGCACACTGCCTATAATGCAAATCTCTCAGAGGGAAAAGATGATCTTTCTTATAATGAATACTTACTTAATGAAGCTCTTAATACTGCCTTTATTAAGTCCTTACCTATACATATCAATGCTCCTTTTGAGGAACCTTTATACAAAACAATTCCTTCCCCTTCGGTAACTTTTCATAACGAAGCCATAAGAGAACAGAAAATCCCTTTGAGTTCAGAGTATATTGCTCAATTTATAAAAGATTGGATTTTTCCGAAAAAAATGGTACTCATAGGAGTACTCTCTCCCAATGCTATAGCACAATCATGGATAGATTTTCTTAAAAATGATCCCTCTTTATTAGTACTTACTGAGCATACTGCTAATCTTGTAGAATCATCCTTTATAGGTATGATAGATACTTTTCTTACAACTATAGAGAAAAGAAATCTCCAAGAACTCCTGCAGCCTGATATTCTTATTTCTATTGGAGGAATGGTAGTTTCTAAAAAAATAAAAGAATTCCTGCGAAAATACCCTCCTAAAGCTCATTATTACATAGATGAGCATATCGGATATGATACTTTTTTTGTTCTCACTCATCATTTCAGGACAAATATCAATACTTTTCTTGAGATAGTAGCTCATGATCTCCCCTCTATCACTTCTTCATATAAGAAAATTTGGCTTTCTTTCTATAAGGAAACTCTTGAAAAGAGAACTCAATACTTAGAGAATATTCCTTTTTCGGATATGGATGCTTACCGAACTATATTTGAACGTATTCCTACCCCTTATCATATTCAGATTAGTAACAGTGCTCCTATTCGTTATGCACAACTTTTCAATGCTGAAGCTGGTTGGCAGGTGTACTGTAACCGAGGTACGAGCGGGATAGATGGAAGTACTTCTACAGCTATAGGAGCTAGTGTGGTGAACAACTTACCCACCCTACTTATTACAGGAGATTTAAGTTTCTTCTATAATAGTAATGCTTTATGGTGTAACTATATCCCTAAGAATTTTAAAATCATTATAATAAATAATGCTGGTGGAGGTATTTTTAGGATTTTACCCACTGATAAAAATACCCCTTTCTTTGAGACTTTTCAGGAAACTACTCACTCACTTACTGCAAAGCATCTCTGCACCATGTACGGATTCACTTATTTTCGTGCAAAGAACAAAGAGGAAGTAGTCTCTGCTTTAGAGAAACTCTTTTCTGAAGAAACTAAAACCCCTACCCTATTGGAAATATTAACCCCAAGAGAGCTTAATGACTCTATATTAAAAGATTATTTTAACGCCTTATCATGATACATTATTTAAAAGCCGATGCTACACTCGCACAAACAGAGGGAAAGATCATCATCACTCATATATGCAATGACATAGGAGCTTGGGGAAAAGGATTTGTCTTAGCCCTTTCCAGACGGTGGAAAACTCCTGAAAAACAGTACAAAGATTGGTATAAGCAGAGAGAAGGATTTCATCTTGGGGCTGTTCAATTTGTACAAGTTACTGAAAATATATGGGTTGCCAATATCATTGGGCAGCATAAAATATATGAAGAAAAGGGATTACCTCCTATCCGTTACAATGCTGTTAAGGAGGCTCTACAAAAAGTTGCCGCCTTTGCTATAGAAAAGCAAGCCAGTATACAGATGCCTCGTATGGGGTGTGGTTTAGCGGGTGGATCTTGGGAAAATATTGAGCCCATTATTGAACAAACACTCCTACAGAATGACATAGAAGTGTTTGTATGCGATATTTGAAAAATTTTTAAGTTTTGAATCTTGTTAAGGTTCAAGATAAATCATTATTTTTTACTTCCAAAAGCAAATTCTTGAGAGCAGAGAGATCATCAAGCGTAACAAGTTGTTGCTTGTATTCCTTAAAGTGGGGGATGCCTTTGAAATAATTGGCATAATGCCTACGTGTCTCCAAGATACCTAAGCGTTCTCCTTTCCATTCTACTGCCCAAAGCAAATGTTGAAGAGCTACATCAGCACGCTGTGAAAGTGTTGGAGGGGCTACTTTTTCCCCTGTAGCAAGGTATTGCTTTATCTCATGGAATATCCAAGGATAACCAATAGCAGCCCTACCTATCATAATGCCATCTACTCCATATTTATCTTTATATACTAAGGCTTTTTCTGGAGAATCAATATCACCATTTCCAAAGATAGGAATATGTATACGAGGATTATTCTTTACCTTAGCAATATATGACCAGTCAGAATGTCCTTTGTACATCTGTACACGGGTACGAGCATGGATAGAGAGCGCTTGTATACCTACGTCCTGCAACCGTTCAGCTACTTCTTCTATATTGATGGAATCAGTATCCCAACCCAGTCGTGTTTTGACCGTTACAGGTAGGTTTGTACTTCTCACTACCGCTTTAGCAAGGCGTACCATAAGGTCAATATCCTTCAACACAGCAGCTCCCGCTCCCTTGGCAACCACTTTCTTTACGGGACAACCAAAATTAATATCTACCACATCAGGAGAAACAGTCTCCACAATCCGAGCGGAAAGGGACATAGCCTCCTCATCCCCCCCGAATATCTGTATCCCTACAGGACGTTCATCCTCAAAAATATCTAATTTTTTTCGGCTCTTTATAGCATCACGAATAAGCCCTTCAGAGGAAATGAACTCACTATAGAGCATATCGGCGCCATGGAGCTTACATAATCGGCGAAAAGGAGGATCGCTAACATCCTCCATCGGAGCCAGAAGTAAAGGAAAATCTCCTAAAGGAACTGAGCCTATTTTTACCATTCTTCTTTATAATTCTATATCAAACATTTGAGCCAAATATTGTGCTACTCCATCTTCCTCATGATGTTCTGTAACAGCTTTGGCAACAGCCTTAACTTGGTCACGAGCATTGCCTACAGCGACTCCTAAACCTACTGCTTCGAGCATTTCCTTATCATTATAGTTATCACCAAAAGCAATAGCATCGGAAAGTGAAATATTTTTTTGATGGGATAAAAAAGCCTTAATTCCGGTAAGTTTGGAAACATTTTTTAAGGTAACCTCTATACAAGTGCTTTTTGCTTTATAGAGTTGAAGTTGTTCGCCCATCTGGCTCTGCAAAGCCTGCCACATTACCTCTACCAAGGGGGCTTCTCCCATAAGCATAAGCTTATGAGCTCCTTTATTTTGAGGTCTCCAAAGAGAAAGTACCCTTTCATTGGTCTCTACCAAAGGAGTCGTACAAGTGTTACGCTCTTCGTATACTGCCCAAATATCTCTTTGAGGGACGTACCATTTGTCAAAATTATAGAAGCTAATATGTAACTTACCTAAGGTACACTCTCTATTTAGAGCTACAATTTGCTCACAGAGGGGCAGAGAAATCTCCACAGAGTGAAGCACTTCCCTTTCCCTACCTAGTACTAAAGCACCATTGTATGCGATTAGTGGCATTCCGAGAAGCCCTGCTTTCTCCTGCAGATAGTACATTTGTATAGGCATGCGCGAGGATACAAATATAATGAGCAGACGTTCCTTAAGCTGGGAAATTACTTTAATCGTCCTTGCCGAGAGAGAACGTTGTGCATCAAGGAGTGTACCATCTATATCGGAGAACAAAATTTTATAAGGCATCAAATGATATTAAGTATTTAATATTTTTCTAACAAATCAACTTCAGCAGCACTTAATAGAAAGTTATGCATCTTATAATTTTCTATAAAAGGAGGTAAGTTTTGGCTACCAGGTCCATACATAGCCAGTTCTGTATAATCAGAAGAGTGATCCATACTAATCCATCCTACTGAGGTATATTTCTTTTGCATTTCTGCCAAAAGACGATAAGGAAGTTTTTTATAATTATATAAACCATCCTCCTGCTTACCCTCGGTGTAGTAAGAAAGGATTTCTTTGGCTTGATCTTGAGTGAAAGGGATATTCCCAAGATTATAGGAAAGAAGTTCTCTTACTTGAGAAAGAGAATCTGTAGGATTGATGCTTTGCAAAGTAAAGTCATTAGAATGACGGAAATGTGCTAAGTTATCAAAGTTCTTATTACATTCTTTTCCATAGATGAGTCCAGGATTAGCATTTCCATGATCAGAAGTAATTACCACTAAAGTATTACCGTCCTTTTTAGCAAAGTCAATAGCCACACGAATAGCATCATCAAAAGCTAATTGGTCAAAGAGCAAAGCGCCAATATCATTGCCATGTGCAGCCCAATCCACTTTTCCTCCTTCCACTTGTAAAACAAAACCTTTCTTATGATCTGACATCATTTCAATAGCCTTTTGAGTCATCTGTGCTAAGGATGGAATGGTAGCATTTTTGGTAGTACTATTCTCATCAACAGTATAAGGTAAACCATCATTATCAAAAACCCCTAACAGAGGTATATCTTTAGGAGCTGTATTCATTTGAGAAGTATTTTTGACTACAGTATAGCCCTTTGCTACAAACTCAGCATACATGTCACGCTTATCAGAACGTTTCTCTCTGTTGAAGTACTTATCTCCACCTCCTAACATAACATCAAAACGCAAGTCAAGATAATTTTCTGCTATTTTGGGTTGTGCTTTTCGTTGTTTGCTATTGGTACAGAAACCTGCAGGAGTTGCATGAGTAATAGGCACCGTGGTTACGCAGCCTACTTTCTTACCTGCTTTTTTGAATTTTTGTAAAATAGGTGTATATTCTTCACCATTAACCCCTATATTAATCATACCATTGATAATACGGTGTCCGCTTCCCCAAGAAGAACTAGCCGCAGAGGAATCAGTAACAACAGAGCTTGCTGACTGCATATCCATAGAGGCTTTTACGGCGAGTTTCTGTTCATAGAGAGAGAACCAAGCACTGCTATGCCCTAATATCCGCTTGGAATAAAGGTCTGCCATAACTAAAGTACCTACACTCATTCCATCACTAACCATATAGATGATATTCTTTGCTTTTTTACGAGCAAAGGCTTCTGATGCTTGTCCTTGAGCTACAGAAGGAAGGAAAAGGGAACCAAATCCCGCAAATACGGAACTTTTTAAGAATTTTCTTCTTTGCATTATTTCTAATTTTTATAAGTATAAATTATATGTAAATTACTTTTTATTCATTTTTTATTGTTAATTTTACGACAAAACTAGCTCCCTTTCCCTCTTCAGAGGAAAGGGTTATTTCTCCTCCATGAGCACTTACTATATGCCTTACCATTGCTAAACCTAAGCCTGATCCTGCAGTATTTTTAGTGGTAAATTTAGGTTCAAATATACGCTCCTGCAATTCTAAGGGAACTCCAGAGCCATTATCCTTTACAATGATATAAACGGCTTTTCCCTCTACAAAAGAAGAAACCTCTATAAGAGGGTCAGCAGTACTTTCTGTAGCATAAAGAGCATTCTTTAAAAGATTGGTTAACATGCGATTCATCTGATTCTTGTCAATGGAGAGAAGAATTTCCTCTTGACTACTGGTAAAATGAATATAAGGCAAGTCAAATACGGCAATAGTACGGCGTATAACAGCATTAAGGTCAGCTACCTCTTTCTTCTGGGAAGGCATAGAAACAAAGGCTGAAAAGGCATCTGAAATATCAGAAAGAGTGTCAATGTGCTGAAGGAGCATTTGAGTAAAATCTGCTACTTTCTTCTTCGCACAAGGGTCATTAGGGTCAAATCTACGCTCAAAGTTTTGTACACTCAGGCGCATAGGAGTAAGTGGATTTTTTATCTCATGTGCAATCTGCTTAGCCATATCCTTCCAGGTTTTCTCACGCTCTATCTTAGCAAGAGCTTTCTTACTTTTCTCTATCTCATCTACCATTTCATTGTAGGAAAAGATAAGTTCTCCTATCTCAGTAGTAGTATTCTTAACAATGATTTTTTCATTTTTTCCCAGAAAATGAGTCGTTCGTAATCTTTTTTGTATTTCTTTTAAAGAATGAGTAATATAACGAGAAATAACAAAGGCAACTCCTATTGTTACCAGTAATATCACCGTATATACCCCTCCTAAATTATAAAGGGAATTAAGCAAGAAACCTTCATTAAAAGTATCATTTTCAAAGTGAGGAATGTGTAAGATTAGTAAAGGCTTATATTGTAGGTCATTGATATAGGAATAGGAATACTGATAATTGTCCCCCTCAAGAGCTGTTTGAAATACTAACCGCTTATCCATTGAATTGGAAAGAGTGGTAAGAATTGTATCTGAGATGCAATGTAGCTCTTTATTGTCCCTGAGTCCTGCCTGAGAACTTATTAAAAAGGTTCCATTAATGCTATAAAGATTGAAGTTAATATTTTCAATATCAGCAATTCGGTATATTTCTTCCCGAAAGATAAGGGGAATATACCTATCCTCCACAGGAAAAGTAGTTTGTGAGAGCACATAACGTATCTGCATAGCAAGCTGTTCTTCTTTGCGAAGAAGACGTTCATTATGATAAGTACGCGACTGCTTACGATATTGGTAGATGGTTACTATCGCAATAGTGATAAAGGAAAGTATCGTAATACCAATAAGACTCACAAAAATACGAAACCGTAAAGAACGGAAGGACTTCATTCAAGTGATTAATTAAAGTAAAAAATAAATAATCCTAACTTAACATGTGGCAAAGATACGAAAAAAAATGTGCAGATGTATCATCTTTCAATTTTTAACAATTAACATATATGTTAATTAATTACTAATCATTATTTAATTACTCTTTATTTTGTATTTTTGCACCTGATTTCTTGAAGAAGCCTTAATGATTACCATAAAGAAGATAAATAGCAAAAAAGGGATGCTTGATTTTGTGAAGTTCCCTTTCTCCTTATATAAAAATAGTAAGACATGGGTGCCTCCTTTGATTTCAGAGGAATTGACTACCTTTGACCCAGAAAAGAATCCTGCCTTTGAGAACTGTGAAGCTACTTTCTATTTAGCCTATAATGATGAGCATATTGTTGTAGGACGTATAGCCGTGATTATTAATCACTATGAAATTAATCGGGGAGTGCGTAAGGTACGCTTTGGTTGGTTGGATATGATTGATAATATTGAGGTTACTGATGCACTTCTAAAAAAAGCCTTAGATAAAGCATACGAATTAGGACTGGACTATGTGGAGGGACCTATGGGCTTCTCCAATATGGATAAGGTAGGAATACAGACCTTTGGCTTTGAGCATATTGGAAGTATGATTACTTGGACAAACTATCCTTATTATGCCAAACACTTAGAAAAACTTGGTTGGAAAAAAGAAAAGAGCTATGTAGAATCTTTCTTTTATCTCAAGGATGTGGATTTTGAACCTTATAAGAAGGCAGGAGATGTGGTTGAACGCCGTTATGGACTCTCTTACGCTCCTATTAAGACCAATAAGGATATCATTCCTTATGTAGATGAGATGTTTGACCTATTCAATACCTCTTATGCTAATCTCTCTACCTTTATTCCTGTCTCTGAAAAGCAAAAAGAATATTTTAAGGAAAAATATATCCCTTTTGTTCTACCTGAATTTATCAAGTTTATTCTCAATAAGGAGGGTAAAATCATTTGCTTTGCTATTATGATTCCCTCTTTTTCTAAAGCATTACAAAAAGCGCGAGGAAAGTTTTTCCCTTTTGGTTTCTATCACCTATGGAAAGCCCGCCGGAATCCTAAAATATTAGAGTTTTATCTTATCGGTATCAGTCCTGAGTATCAATCCAAAGGAGTCCCTGCTATGCTCTTTCGTGATTGCTATTTACTCTTCAAAGAAAAAGGAGTAGAACAATTTATCATCACCCCTGAACTAGAGGATAATATCGTAGTTCAGAGACTTTGGAAAAACTTTAATCCCACTACTTTTAGCCGTAGATCTACCTACAAAAAAGCCATAGTAAAAGGTAAAAAATAGAAAATTTGCAATAATGAGGGATAATTATCACTATCACTACTTGCGATATGAGTACAAAACAATGGATAAAGGAAGGTTTTTATAACTTTCTATACCTTTAAAAGATATTATTATGAGCCGCTATATATTCCTTTTGGGAGTTTTTTTGCTTATGAGTTGTCAGAAAAAACAGATACAACTTCCACAAGTACAAGAAGCTAAAATCACTCAAATAGAGGATTATTCTGAGGTATATATCTTTTATGAAGAGAGAACCGGATCAGCAAAGTTCAACCCTAATGGACTGATAAGTTCCACACATTGGGTATTCCATATTGATAAAAGAAATACACTTGGAAAGGTAGCCAAGTATCTTATCTTTTTACAGGAGAAAAAAAGAAACCCGAGAAACCCACATCACAATCCAAATTCACATAACTATTGGTCAGTGGCGGATATACCTCATCAGCGCTTAGGGTTTATTGATTTTACAGAAAATACTTTCTTACCTTATGCTCCACAAACAGCTTTCAAGGAATCTGAGCCTCTTATCTTTGCTTACCCTGATGGTTTTCGGCTTAAGAAAGACAGTGTAGAAAAAAGATCTTGGGAAGAGTCTAATGTATTGAAAAATACTTCTTACACTTGGATATTCAGTGGAGATATGTCCTTTCAACAGTTCATAGATATTTACGATAACAGGCTCTATCAATCCATTGGTAATTCCATCTCTCCTATTTATATTACAGATATTGCTAAATAGAATTTATTTTCAGCCTCATATTATTAATACTTAATTGACTATTAAAAATGTTGCAATCCTTTGATTTCTTGAATTTTACTTTTGTTGACCTCTTGGATATCGTTTTAGTGGGCTTGATGTTATATTACATTTATCGCTTGCTCAGGGGGACAGTTGCCATTAGTATCTTCTTAGGTATTGTTATTATCTTTATCATTTGGAAACTCACCCAAATCATTGGAATGGATTTGCTCAGTGGTATTTTGGGACAGTTCATTGGTATGGGATTCTTTGCTTTGATTGTCGTTTTCCAACAGGAAATACGTAAGTTTCTATTGGTATTAGGGTCTACTAATGTCATCAATAGTAAGAATTTCTTGAAAAAGTTTTCTTTTCTAAAAAAGACTACCGAAAATACTGCCATTGCACACATGTGTGAAACTTTAGTTTCTGCCTGTAGAAAAATGGGAGAAGATCGTACAGGAGCACTAATTATCTTAGAGCGCAATCAATCCTTAGAGTTTGTCCGTGCCACAGGCGATAAGATGAATATTGAACTAAACCAACCTATCCTAGAGAGTATTTTCTACAAAAATAGTCCACTCCATGATGGAGCAATTATCGTACAAGATGGCTTTATCGTAGCCACTCGCGTGATCCTGCCTGTAGTAAGTCAAAGTGTAATCCCAAAGGAATACGGTCTTAGACACCGTGCTGCTGTTTCCATCACCGAGAAAACAGATGCACTAGCTTTAGTGGTTTCAGAGGAAACAGGGAAAATATCCTATATCAACAATGGTGAATTTGTCCCTTATGGCACCGATAGTGAACTGGTAACCCTCCTAACTGAAGAACTTTCCAAATGATACGTGAGGATTTTTTACAATATCTCTGGGCTGAGCACCTGCTCCCAGATTCTCCTCTTCAACTTTCCAATGGAGAGAATTTGAATATTCTTTCCTATGGAGAGACTAACCCCTACGGTGGACCTGACTTTTTCAATGCACGCCTACGTATGGGTACGCTCCAGTGGGCAGGCAATGTGGAACTACATACAGCTTCTTCCCAATGGTATGCACATCATCATGAGCAAGATCCATCTTATGGGAATGTAATTCTTCATGTGGTATGGGAACATGATGTAGAAGTATTTGATTTTCAGCAGAACATCATCCCCACTTTAGAGCTCAAGCCCATCATTTCTGATGATTTAGTAGAAAAATATACTCATTTGCAACAAGCACAAGCTTCCTTTATCCCTTGTGAGGAAAAGATTCCTTCTCTCCATAACAATATTATTACCAATTGGTTAAACAAGCTCTATACAGAACGACTCCAAGAGAAGGCACAGCCTATACTTACCCTTTTACAAGAGACCCAACAGGACTGGGAAGCTGTTTTTTTTCTAAAATTACTTAAAAGTTTTGGAGGCAATATCAACGGAGAAGCCTTTTGGGAAGCAGGTAAGCAACTCCCCTTCTCAGTGATCCGCAAGCAAATGCATGAACTTCCTCAGCTTGAAGCTCTTCTAATGGGACAGTTACGCTTATTGGAGGCTACCAATATCAACTGTCCGTACTACCAATCCCTCCAGCAAGAATATCAATACTTAGTCCATAAGCATACACTCCCTCCTGTCTTCTTCAAAGTACAATTTGCCAAACTGCGTCCGCCTAACTTCCCTACTATTCGCTTGGCACAGATAGCGGCGCTGTATCATCAAGAGCTGTCATTATTTGATAAGTGTATGTCCTTGGACTCTTACCACAAAGCTCTTGACTTGTTTGGAAAAATTACTCCTTCCTCCTATTGGAAAAACCATTTTTCCTTTGGGAAAGAGAGCAAAGAAAGCAGCAAGCGTATTACCCCTGCACAGATAGCTAATCTGTGGATTAATACCATCGTTCCCATGCAGTACGCCTTTGCCCGCTCCCGAGGTAAAGACATCTTAGCCGACTGCAAAGCAAAGATGCGCACCACCCCCGCTGAACACAATAGCATATTAGAACGCTGGGAAAAGCTCCTTTTACCCAATACCAATGCCTTGGAAAGCCAAGCCATCCTCCAGCTATATAAGAAATATTGTAACAAACATGCTTGTATGACTTGCCAAGTAGGCAAAGCACTTCTAAAAAAGTAACCTATGAATACGACCTTTACCTCCATACGCGTCTTCTTTGAACGCAATGGCTTCAATGTCTCCACACGTATTGCCGAACGTCTTGGCTTACGCGTGAAGTATGTCCGCCTATTCTTTATTTATATCAGTTTTATCTTTGGTGCAGGCTTTGGACTTTACTTCGCCTTCGCCTTCGCCCTGAAAATCAAAGATCTGATCCGACGAAAACGCAGCTCTGTGTTTGATTTGTAACTTTTTAGTGAGAATTCAAAAATGGATACTTTATTTTTAGGTACTAATAAAGTGCCTTCCTATCCTGATGGTCAAGTAGTTGAATTATCTTATCGAAACAATGTATTAAAACTAACCTTAAAGGATTACAAAGAAGAAATAGTAACCTATTCTTTCCTAAACATCTTTCAACTATCTTTTGAAAATTACCTTAATGAAGATATTGATGAAATTCGTACCTTCTGGGAAGAAAGAGAAAAAGAAAAGATATGTAAAATTTCTATATTATCGGCTTGGACAGGAAGAGAAATGATTCATTTTTCTTTCTTTATGTAATTTCCATAACAGAATCAGTAATAATACTTATTCTTACCTTTTACCACTAATGAAGCGTTACACTGAAAAATATATTCCTATTTGGAAAGAACCCCTATGGGTAGCTTGTCCTGAATGTCAGGGAGCTGCACATATTACTTATACCCAAGAAGGAGCTGTTATACGATGCTCATGTTGCTCTTTTCATTCTTCTCAAGAGGATTTGCAATACTTTGAAGCAATTACTCTCTTTAATTGCCCTAATTGTGGCACTCCTATTAGACACTCACAGAAAGGACTTAAAGAAAAAAGTGAGCTTATCAAGGTTTCTTGTCCTCATTGCCATGAAGTGTATGAGGTAAAGCCACGTTATGAGAGCTATTATGAATCTTTCTCAACCCAAGATAGTGGTCTTCAGTGCGATGATGTCTTTGGCTTGCCCTACTACTTCCAAGAAAACATACGGGGACACCTCTTTTGGGCTAAGAATATCACCCACCTACTGCTAATGGAGGACTATATAGCCTCTGACCTACGTGAACGAGAGGGAATGACAATGGTAGCAAAATTACCCACCTTTATCAAGCTAAAAAAGAACAGAACACTACTACTCAAAATCTTACGCAAGTGGAAAGAACAGCTACAACTCCCACAGACAGATATCTCTTTAAAACCTTCAATCATGCTCTTCTTTCAAGAGAAAGAAATCAGTATCACTTCCTATCTTGAAGGGCTTGATTTTTATGGGACTTATCGTTACATCACCATCCATACATTTCTCAAAAAAGAAACTCGCCAGTGGATACAGTTTATCAGAAACAATCGCCTTTTAAGGGCACTCTCCAAGGAAGAACTTATGGATATTCCCTTCGAGAAACCTGAATGCTTCTTAGTAGAATATAGCAATGCCGATTTTGGCAAAGAGGTACTTACCCATTTCCTCCAGCGTTATCTACAAACAAACCCACCTCATTCCCTTTATATAGATATGGGGGATACCCTTTATAGTGATCAAGAACTTTATAACCTTTTACTTAAATATCCTGCTTGGGATTGGAATAAGGATAGGTAATATACAGTATATCAATTGTTTATTACCTTTGCTAAACAAAAAACAGGAAGGAACCCCTCCTGTTTTTTCTTTTATAACAACTTAGTTATCAGAATATTTATGATTCTTATCTCACATTTCAAAACTAACAAAGACTCCATTATGATCGGACATATACTTACCTTGTTCAGTGAAGTGATCCCAAGCACCTACCTGATATCCTTTTACCTTCCTTATAAAAGTGTTGGAGATACAAATATGATCAATATTGTTTCTCACCTTATGTTTGATAGGGTCAATATGTAAGAAAGAAGAAAGATCGCACTCTGTTATACAAGTCAAATCCAATTGGCTAAGGTAGTCAGAAAGTATCTGTCTTACTTTTTCAGTACCATATCCTTGATTATTATATCTACTTTGATTGAAATCTCCCATTACAAGTATAGGCAAGCCCTCTTGCTCAAGAATACGCCCCCATTCTTTAGCTTGTTGATGCAAATCTTTTTCATGATATTCCCATTGTTTGTAGCCCAAACACCCATATCTTACCCCCGATACTCCTGCTTGATGATAGGGAATAATAGTTCCAAATACTATTACTTTTCCAAAAGGAGTCTCTACAACAGCACTGGCTGTCCGAAAATTATCAAAAGTTTCTATTTGTTTCGTAATTTTCCATTTAGAAAAAATAGAAACCCAGTGTTCTTCTGGAGTCCTTTCATAGACTAATGAATGTACAGAAAAAGGATATAGTTCAGCCAAAGACATACTGACAGCGCTTTCAGTAAGGACTAAAATATCTGCATTAATCTCTTTGATTTTCTCCATAACAAGAGCTTTTTTCTCAGTTCCTTTTTTAGGGCGTTCTACATTCCAAGTAGCTATTTTATACATAACAAAAAATTGTTCTTATTTTAGCCACAAATATACAAAATTAATTGTTATTTTTCCGCACTGATTTAGCAGTAAATGTAAGTTCGATTACTAAGTTAAATTCTGAGTTATTATTCTTCATTTTAAAATTAGTCATTAATCATTAAAAAATTGTACCTTTGCCCTCAAAATATGTTATTATGAAAAAGGAAAATACCAAAGAGACTTTTAAGGTAGAAGACATAGTGGAAATGTCGCCTAATCTAACATTACTCAAAGAATGGATTAAAGGGAAAATTATAAAGGTACGACAAAATCCTTTCATGGGTACAGAAATAGCTATCAAAGATGATTTAGGACGTATTTCCTTTGGAGAAAAAGAATTTTCTAAGTCTATTTTATAGCCCATCAGAAATAGTTTGCGAGAAATTAGCATGAGCAGGCGTAGGGGCAAATGGCAATTTGC
Source organism: Capnocytophaga sp. G2 (assembly GCF_035282625.1). NCBI lineage: Bacteria > Pseudomonadati > Bacteroidota > Flavobacteriia > Flavobacteriales > Flavobacteriaceae > Capnocytophaga > Capnocytophaga sp. G2. The sequence goes on from NZ_JAYKBU010000006.1 coordinate 125,689, forward strand.
CCTTAAAAGTGATTTCACTCATTTTATATTTTGTAAAGAAAAAAGCAATAAATCAATAAAAAATTACACAAATATATGTTACTAATTAAGTTTGGAGGCTCCTCGGTGGGGTCAGTGGAAAATTTGCAACGTGTAGTGCAGATTGCAAAAAAACAAACAGAACCTTTTATCATGGTGGTTTCCGCCTTTTCTGGGGTTACCAATACTCTACAATCCTTAGGGGAAAATGCCTTAAAAAACACGTGTCAGCCTATTCTTGAAGCACTTAAGGAAAGGCATATCACTATGGCAAAATCGCTCTTGCATATTAACAAACAAACTAATGCATTAGTACATATCGGAAAAACAATACTCACCCTTGAAAATCTGTGTAATAGTATCTGTACCTTGGGGGAACTCTCCGAGCGCACCAAGGCTCGTATCATGGCGCAGGGCGAACTGCTTTCTTCCTTTATCATCTGTGAATACCTCAATCAAGAAGGTGTTGCGGTAAGCTACTTGCCTTCTGAAAATTATATTGTAGCTGAGGGTGATCCACTCAATGCGGTAGTGGATTTCCCTCAAACGCAAAAGCGTATGCAGCAGATAGATACATCGGTCTCTTATATCGCCCCTGGCTATATCGCCGCTAACCCTACGGGGGAATTGGTGGTACTGGGCAGGGGAGGATCGGATTATACAGCGTCCATCTATGGCTATTGCTTAGGAGCCAAGCAAGTAGAACTCTGGAGCGATGTCAATGGTATGCAAAATGCTAACCCTAAGTTGGTTAAGAATACCAAAGTAATCTCCCAAATGAGCTACGAAGAGGCTTTTGAGATGGCCTATTTCGGAGCCAAAGTGATCTACCCTCCTGCTATTCGTCCTGCTATGGAAAAGAAAATTCCTGTGCTGTTACTCAATACGTTATCGCCCGAAGAAAAGGGTACTCGTATCCATGTGGCTACCCAAGGACATACCGATAAAGTGTTAGGCGTCTCTACCCTGAGTGACATCAGTATGATTACCATTTCAGGAATTGGGCTAGCAGGTACCAAGGGAAGTGCCCGCCGTGTCTTCCAAGCCCTCGAACAGGCCGATGTGAATGTGATTCTCATCACCCAGAGTTGCTCCGAACAGAGTATCTGTTTCGGAATCAAAACCAGTGACGCCAAGAGTGCCAAAGAGGCTTTACAGCACGAATTTGCTAAAGAAATAGGCTCGCTTATCAATCCTATAGAACGTACTGATAACCATGTAATTTTAGCTCTTATTGGAGATAATATGAACCACCAAACAGGTCTTAGCGGTAAGGTGTTCAGCGCCTTAGGTGCTAATGGCGTGAATATTCAGGCAATTGCACAGGGAGCTTCTGAACGCAATATCTCAGTAGTGATTGATGCTCGTGATGAACACAAGGCAGTCAATGTGGTACATGAGCGTCTCTTTCAAGAGGTCATCAAGCGGGTACACCTCTTTATCATAGGGGTAGGAAATGTGGGCGGACAGTTTATTGATATTGTCTATAAACAACAGGAATACTTTCGTAAGCAACACAAAGTGGATTTACGGGTAGTCATGATTGCCAATTCCCATCAATATGTGTTCAATGATAATGGATTACCCCAGGAGGCTCTTACGACTCTTTCTTCAGATAAGGCTTCCGATTACCCCTCTCCTACAGCTTTGGCAGAACTAATTATCACAACCAATAGGCGCAATAGTATCGTGGTGGATAACACCGCTTCGGCTGAGATTGCGGCACTCTACCCCTTACTGATTCGCAAGTCTATTTCATTGGTTACCTGTAACAAAATTGCAGGAAGTGCACCCTTGCAGCAATATACGACACTTATGGAGCTGGTCAAAAACCAAAATTGTGATTTCCAATACGAAACTTCTGTAGGGGCTGCCTTACCAATTATTAAAACCCTACAGAACCTACTGCTTAGTGGAGATACTATCCACCGTATTGATGCAGTAGTCTCCGGTAGTCTGAACTTTATTTTTAATCATTACAACGCCACTACACCTTTCGTAGAAATTGTAAAACAAGCCCAAAAGGAAGGATATACTGAACCTGACCCTCGTATAGATCTCAGTGGCTTGGATGTAATCCGTAAAATCCTGATCCTCTCTCGTGAGGCAGGTTATCGTAAGGAAATGAGCGAAGTAGTCTTTGAAAGTTTCCTTCCTGAAAAATCCTTAGAAACGCCTTCGGTAGAGGGTTTCTATGAGGTACTCGAAAAGAATGAGGGTTTCTTCCAAGACCTCTATTACAAAGTAAAGGACAAGGGCGCTAAACTCAATGTAGTAGCTCAACTTTTGGAAGGAGACATCAAAGTTTCTTTACAGGAAATACTTCCTAATAGTCCTTTCTATCAATTGAATGGTAAGGATAATATTGTTGCTTTTTATACTGATATGTATCCTATCGAACCGCTCGTCATCAAGGGTGCAGGAGCAGGTGCCAAAGTAACTGCTAGTGGGGTACTTTCCGATGTAATGTATGTAGCTAATAAACAAAAATAATTGAAATTCTATGAATCAATCGCTTAGAAAAGCAAATCCTATACAAGAGACCGTCTGTGGTTTCGCTCCTGCTACTATTGCTAATGTGAATGTAGGCTTTGATGTCTTAGGCATCTCTCTCTCCTCAGTAGGTGACAAAGTAGAAGTAACTCCTAATGATTGTAGACAAAATAAGATTACTTTTATAGAAAGTACCACTCCCCTACCCTATGAGGTAGAAAAGAATTCCTGTACAGTAGTTATTCAAGCCATGCAGGAGAGAATAGAAAATCCCGTATATGTAGATGTTCGCATCCGCAAAGGTTTTTCCTCAGGCAGTGGTTTAGGCTCCAGCAGTGCCAGCAGTGCCGCTGCGGCTTTCGCCTATAATACCCTGATGGGTAGTCCCTTCACCTTGGAAGAACTCTTACCCTTTGCAGCTGAAGGAGAGCGTGCTGCTTGTGGGTCAGCACATTATGACAATGTCTCCCCCGCAATTCTGGGAGGAATTGTACTTTTGTATCAGAACAAACCTATACGTCTGCCCTTGCCTAAGGGCTTACATGCGGTGTCCTTCTTCCCTAATATAGAGGTCAATACCGCCTCAGCACGCAGTATCGTCTCCCGACATGTATCCTTAGATATTGTCTCCAAACAAGTATCTGCCATGGGGGCTTTTGTAAGTGGTTTATATAAAGAGGACTACGAACTGCTTAGAAAAGCCACCAAAGACTTTCTGGTAGAGCCTTCTCGAAAGATACTTATTCCTTATTTTGATGAAATGAAGGAAGCTACCCTTGCCGCGGGAGGAATCACTTTTGGTATCTCTGGTTCAGGTCCTTCCGTTTTTGCCTTTGCCGAGTCCCACACTATAGCCGATCGTATTCTCACTGAGCTACACAAAATCTATGCAGGACAAGGCATAAAAACTCTTTCCTTTATTGAAGATTTAGCCAATGGCAAAGGCTGTAGAATCACAAAATTCAATGATTAATGTTCCCACGCTAGTGCGAGTATCAATTTCACTTGGGGGTGGAATTAGCAAATAAGAAAAAAATAGATTTTCTTCTTGCAGGTTTAGAAAAATGTTGTAACTTTGCACCCGCAAAATCGCCGGTATAGCTCAGTTGGCCAGAGCACGTGATTTGTAATCTCGGGGTCGTGGGTTCGAATCCCTCTACCGGCTCTAATAGCTGTCAGCTCTCTGGCAGCTTTTTTCTTTTTCTTTTCCAAAGGGGAAAATTGAATAATTAATCATTGACAATTAATCATTAAAAATAATGTCTATTTCAAAAAAAGAAACCAAGCGTATAACGGTACAAACGCTACAGGCTATGAAAGCTAAAGGAGAAAAAATCACTATGCTTACGGCATACGATTATACTATGGCTAAGATTATTGACGGGGCTGGTATTGACATCATCTTGGTAGGTGATTCTGCAGCTAATGTAATGGCAGGATATGAGACTACCCTACCGATGACTTTGGATGCTATGATATACCATGCTTCTGCCGTGGCACGTGCCTGCTCTCATGCTTTGGTGGTTGCCGATTTGCCTTTTGGTACTTACCAGTCCGACCCTCAACGTGCCTTAGATTCAGCTATCCGTATGATAAAGGAAAGTGGTGTACAAGCTGTTAAGCTCGAAGGCGGGCGAGAAATTGGTGAGGGGATTCGCCGTATTTTGGGTGCCGGAATCCCTGTCATAGGGCATTTGGGACTTACTCCTCAGTCCATCAATAAGTTTGGAGGTTATGGACTCCGTGCTAAAGAACAAGCTGAAGCCCAAAAACTCAAGGACGATGCGCATTATTTACAGGAATTAGGATGCTCGGTCATCGTCTTGGAAAAAATTCCTGCTGCTTTGGCTAAAGAAGTAACCCAGAGCCTTTTAGTGCCTACCATTGGCATAGGTGCAGGTCATGAAGTAGATGGGCAAGTACTCGTCTCTCAGGATTTCTTCGGAATGTTTGTAGATTATAAGCCTAAGTTTGTTCGTCAATATCTTAACTTACATGAGCTTATGACTGGAGCCATAACTCAATATATCAGTGATGTGAAGGATCAGACTTTCCCTAACGAAAGTGAACAGTATTAATGGAATGAAAACTACTGTCCAAAACTTGCAAATTCTCTATGAGGATAATCACTTAATAGCTATTAATAAACGTGCAGGGGATATCGTTCAAGGAGATAAAACGGGCGATATCCCCTTAAGTGAGATAGTAAAGGAATATTTGGTCAAGAAATACAATAAGCCCGGTGATGCTTATCTGGGAGTAGTACATCGCTTAGACAGACCCACTACAGGTATTGTTCTCTTCGCTAAAACTTCTAAGGCTCTTCCCCGACTCAATGCTGCCTTTGCTACCAAAGAAGAAGTTTGCAAACGTTATTGGGCTTTGGTGGAGAAAAAAACTATTCCTATGGAAGATACCCTTATCCATTGGCTTATCCGCAATACTACTCAAAACAAGTCATACGCCTATTCTAGTGAGCGACCTAAAGCTCAAAAAGCAGTACTTACCTATAAAGTATTAGCTACACTTACTCATTATCTGTTAGTAGAAATTACACTTCTTACAGGAAGACATCATCAAATCCGAGCACAGTTTGCTGCCTTAGGATGCCCTTTAAAGGGAGACCTTAAGTATGGTGCCAAGCGTAGTAATCCTGATGGGAGTATCTGCCTACATGCACGAACTTTAGAACTGCTCCATCCTATAAAAAAGGAACCCCTCAGCCTCACCGCTCCCCTACCTGAATCCTTCAATAACTTATTAAAAAAAAAATAATATCAGACTTATTATAGAATAACAAAGAAAGGAGAACTTACCTTAGCCTTTCAAAAATTACTTCTTAACATATTAATCAGTATCAATCGAGGTATCTTTACAATATTAGTATAGATTAGAATCTTACAAAGTTATTTATAGAGTAAAGTTTTAATTTTGAAAAACTTCATAATATGCTGCTCAATATTGAAAATAAATGCTCTATTTCCTTCTTTGTATTGAAACTATGCAAGCAAATCCTTAATCGTTCTTCACCTTTAGGGACTGTAGGCGAAAGGATAGGCTTAATTCCCAACCCTTTTTCCTGTAAAGTACAAGCCAACTGTCCTACACGTTCGTTGCCAGGAATTATAAGTCCCTGTATAGCCGATTGAGAACAAATGAACTGAACTTCTTTATTTATAGCATTAAATTCTCGGACTTTCTTCATAAAAAAGGTAATATTCTGTTGTAACTTCTCTTTTTCTTCTAATTCTGGTAAAAGCAAATAAGATGCTAATATAGTAGCTATATTCCCAGGAGAAGGAGCTGTCGTATATATAAACGAACGTGCAAAGTTTATTAGATAATCTATTACTATTTGATCTGCTAAGACTATCGCTCCATGGGCTCCCATTGCTTTTCCAAAGGTAATAAGACGCAAGAGAATATGCTTTTCTATTCCTAAATTTTGACAAAGACCTTCTCCTTTTTCTCCGAAAACACCTACTGAATGTGCTTCATCTACAATTAGATAGGCATTATATTTCTTGGCTAAGATAACCATAGCTTCCAAATCGGGAATATCTCCATCCATAGAGAAAACGGCTTCTGTAGCAATATAAAGCGTAATATCTTGATTAGAAAATTTTTTTAACTTTTCCTCTAAATCAATTAAGGAATTATGTTTAAACTTAAAATGTTGAGCTTTACTTAATTGCAATCCATCACGTATAGAAGCATGTATATACTGATCATATAGGACAATATCTCCTTTTTGCGGAATAGAAGAGAATATTCCTAAATTGGCATCATATCCAGAATTAAAAATTAATCCTTTAGGAGCATTATGATAATTGGCTATCACACTTTCAGCATTTTCTATCAAATCATAATTTCCAGAGAGTAATCTAGATCCGGTACTCCCATTTTTCCAAGAGAAGGAAGTCAATAAGTTTAGGGCATATTCTTTAACCATAGGGTTACAAGCCAGTCCTAAATAATCATTGGAATAAAAGTCAGTATTATAATTCTTTAGAGACAAACTACGGAAAGTATTTATTTGTTTGCGTGACTTAAGTGCATCTTCAAGTGTTTTCGGTATTGATGAATACATTATTTTTTTATATTAAGAACTGTTTTTTCTATAATGACCGTGGTAATCCATGCCCAAAGAGCAGGCAAAATCCACGATAAGCCATATTCATGAAAGGGAAAAGGTATCTCTATAACATGAATATCTAACTGTTCTAAGAAAATAGGAATTGAGGTAAGAAAAGTTACAACACTTACTATTCTAAACACATGTTTAGAAGCTAGATAAGAAGGGAGTAAATGTAAAAAAATGAGTACAATCACTGTAGGATAGAAAAGAACCAATACAGGATAGGCTATTTTTATAATAAAATCCACTCCAAAAGGTGCAATAATAGCACTATAGATGCATAAAACAGTTACAAATATCCTATAAGTATGTTCATCCCCACGAGTAAGTGCTTTAAAAAAATCTGCTCCTCCTGTAATAATCCCCACAGCCGTAGTAAAACAAGAGATACTTACGGCTATACTTAGTAACAATCCTCCCATACTTCCCAAAACATGCTTAGTTATAAGCGATAACAGAAGGACTCGCTGGTTTACCTCAAGAAAATTTCCTCCTTGTGAAGCACCCGTGTAGATAAATCCTGTATAGGTAATAAAAAGAAGTAATCCACTCCCCATTCCTGCATAAATAGTCAGGTGTTTTATTTGTCTCTTATCCAAAGAATTGTCAAGAAATAAAGAAGCTGTAATTACTCCTCCTATGATAATAGATGCCATTGCATCATAAGTTTGATATCCCTCCAAAAGTCCTTGTCCAAAAGGTTTATCAAAAGAAGATATTTCCACCTCACCTTGCAGAAAAATAGCTCTTATTATTAGTAATAATATAACACCTATCATAATAGGTGTTAGGTACTTCCCCAATACGTCCAATACTTTATTTCTTTGATAACAAAGATACCCTACCAAAAAGAAATAAATAATATAAAACAGATACATAAGCCAAGAGGGAATTTCTCCATCAAAGGAAGCTGAAATCATCTCATAACTAACCGAAGCTGTTCGTGGCATAGGAAATACAAGGCATATCCCATAGAGTAAGCCTCCCAATAGCACTCCTACAAAAGGATGTATTTTCCTGCCAAAATCCAATACAGAACCCTGCAGGCGTGCCTGTACAAATATCCCTAAAATAGGAATCAGTACAGCAGAAATACAAAAACCTATAGAGACTAATAACCAGTGCTCTCCAGCTAACTTTCCTAAGTAGGGAGGCAATATAAAATTACCTGCTCCAAAGAAAATAGAGAACATGGCAAAAGAGGTAACAATAATGCGTACAAAAGATAATCTCATTTTTACATTTTTAAATTAAGAATTCTTTTTTAATACTTCACTTTAATATAGTGGTTCTCCATTGAGGTCTGTAGTGAGAGCAGTAGTCATAAAGTCATAAAAAGGACGCATAGCTATAAAAGTATCTATTACTTGTTTAGAAAAATTATCCTTAAACACTTCTTCTGAGGAAAAATCTCTCTTGAGGAGGAACTGTTTTTTTCTTAAATAGGCAATCATCGGGTCATCCTTGCTAAACCCTTTAGGAGCAGTTTTTACCTCATCTCCAAAGAGTTGTCCATCAAAATACTTCACTATAGGAGCTGAGTTCATAATCTGTGAGAAAATTTCTCCATCCACAGATATTTCTTGACGAATACGTAAGAGATCTTTAGGTTCTGGATTAAAAAATCCTCCTCCGGCAAAGCTTCTTTCAGGACTTATATGTAGATAATATCCTCCCCTATACTTAGGCTGCTCCCTCCCAAAGTACAGTCCAAAATGTGTTTTGTAAGGAGGTTTATCCTTAGAAAAGCGTAAGTCATTATATATACGATATATCTTAATAGCACCTAAATGATCATGTTTTTGCATTTCTGAATAAATATCCCTAAAGAAACTTTCTGCTTGATCCTTTGCTTGTTCATAATCTTTCTTATTATTGACAAACCATTCACGGTTATTATTTACAGCCAATTCAGAAAGAAAAGAAAATATATTATTTGTTAATTTTGTTAATTTTTCCATGATACTTTTAATGTATAAGCGAATTTACTTATTAAAGCGCAAAGATACAATTTTTTTGATACAAACATAAAATTATTTCTAAATTATTTCTATCTTTGCAACGTTTTAATAAATTGTATAGAATGGAAACCAACCGCCAGAAAAAAATAGCTGGGCTTCTACAGGAGGATTTAGGAGATATATTAGGGCGTGCCGTACAAGCAGGCGGGCTGACAAATCTTATTATATCCGTTACCAAGGTAGCTGTCACTGTGGATTTGACTCTTGCTAAAGTATATATTAGTGTATTTCCCAATGAACGAGGTGTAGAGATTCTATCGGCTATACAGTCCAATAGTTCTCAGATAAAGCATGAAGTAGCCCAACGAACACGCTATCAACTAAGGAAAATGCCGGATCTTAGCTTCTTTTTAGATAATTCTTTAGAATACCTTTCTCAGATAGAACATTCTCTCAAAGGAGAAGAGAACCCTATAGAACACCCTGAATTGCTTATCAAACGTAAAAAATCATAGCCTCTTGAAAGCCTCTCTCTTTATCGCTTGGCGATATGTGCGTTCTAAAAGTTCGCAGAATGTAATTAATATCATCAATCGTATGTCCATCTTCGTACTGATCGTAGGAGGGGCTTCACTAATGATTGTTTTGGCAGGTTTTTCGGGCTTGAGAACCTTTAGCATGTCTTTTTCTAACTTCTTTGACCCTGACCTAAAAATATTTCCTAAGAGCGGAAAAACATTCACCTTTTCTCCTGATAAGGAAAAAGCCCTTACAGAAAGTGGAGTTGTTGCCTATTATAGCAAAGTATTGGAAGAAAGAGTATTCCTTAACAGCAGAGGTAAAAACTATATTGCCTATATCAAGGGAGTAGATGAAAACTATCCTAAGGTAAATGCTGTAGATAGTATCTTAGTTATCAGTCCAAAGGATTGGCTCCTAAATGATGATTATGTAGTGGTGGGAAACATTATTGCTGAGACTCTGAATTTGGGACTCTTCACCAGTACCACTCCTCTACAAATTATTGTTCCTAAGGCAGGTAAGGGTAGTATCACCAGCACCAGCACCCCTTATAGGGAGGAAACGGTCTTACTCTCGGACTATTATCAAGTAACGGAGGACTTGGACAGCAAGTATGTGTTTGCCACTCTATCCTTAGCCCAACGTTTGACAGGGTTACAAGCAAATGAGGTGAATGCCTTAGAAATCAAACTCTCCAAGGGTATCTCCGCCAATGAAGGAAAGAAACATCTGCAAAAGGCTTTAGGGGATTCCTTTGTGATAAAAGACCGTATGGCACTTAATGAAGACCTCTATAAGATGTTCCAAACAGAAAATTTGGCAACTTACCTGATTTTTACCTTAGTACTCATTGTAGCCTTATTTAATTTGGTAGGAGCAATTATTATGATGATTTTGGACAAACAAAAGAACTTATATACGCTCTTTGCTCTGGGAATGACCTTAAAACAAATACGGAGTATTTTCTTTCTACAAGGGACAATAGTTTCCTTATTAGGAGCTATCTTTGGCGTAGGTTTAGGAGTAGGGATTGCCTGGTTACAGCAAGTTCACCCCATGCTGTATATCAACCCCAATGCCGTCATTCCTATCCCTTATCCTATGGATATTCGCCTCTCAGAAATTATAATCGTATTTTTTACCATTCTAATACTGGGAATTATAGCCTCTTCCATAGGGGCTAGCAGAACCAAAATTAATGATTAATAAAATTAGTTTTCTATACCAAGCAAGTAAAAATAACCCTTAAATACATTACAAATGAAGAAAATCGTTTTGTTAGTAAGTAGTTTTTTCTGCTTAAGTAGCTGTGCAGATTTGCAAAGCATTATGAACAGCACCCAACAAGGAGGTGCCCTTACCTCAGTGGATATTTCCAATGGTCTGAAACAAGCCTTAGAGTTGGGGATTGTCCAAGGCGTGGATTTGCTTAGCCAAAAGGATGGTTATTATGGCAATTCACTTACTAAAATTCTTTTCCCTGAGCCTCTGCAAAAGGTAGATAAAACCCTTAGAAGTATTGGTTTGGGAAGTCTTGCCGATGAAGGGGTAAAGCTGCTCAACCGTGCTGCTGAAGATGCTGTAACCGAAGCCAAACCTATCTTTATCAATGCAGTAAAAAACCTTTCCTTTTCTGATGCTACAGCAATCCTTACAGGAGGTAAAGATGCAGCTACTCAATACTTAAAGAAAACTACTACCCAATCCCTGATACAGGCTTTTTCTCCTAAAATAAAAGCCTCTCTTAGTAAGGTAGGAGCCGATGAGGTATGGTCTAATATTATCAATAAATATAATGCTATTCCTTTAGTAACCCAAGTAAACCCCAACCTAACAAACTATGTAACAGAAAAAGCCGTAGAGGGACTTTTCTTACAAGTTGCTAAGAAAGAAGAAGATATTCGTACCAACATTAGTGCGAGAACAACTCCCTTGTTACAAAAGGTTTTTGCTAAGCAGTAAAACATATTTCTAAGCAGCAGAATAGCTAACATTATACCCTCTGAAAGTAGTCTTACTTTCAGAGGGTATTTTATGCTCTCTATAAAAAAGCTATATTATAATTTCAAACACATAACCAATTAATAATCAACACTAAATATAATTCGTAGTAAGTATAGTGGTAAGTTTAGCATTAAATTTTTTTTGATAGCTGATATATAATTCCACGAACTACACCAACACTTAAACGATAATCATCTGATAAGATAGTATACCTATCCATCTTACCCCCTTTCATCTCCTGATAGCGCTCATATAATTCTATATCTCTAAAAATGGTACAAGAGATTTTACACCCATTTTTGTAAGCTACCTTAAGGTCCTGTTCTATTTTCTTAAGTTGATCATATACCCTCATCATTCCCATTTTTTTAATTCACATCCTTTTTCATCTTGTCGCAATAAGGTAGATAGTGGACAACCACACACATCACATTTAAAGCCTTTAATATCTTTCAGTGTGTAATCCGGCATAAACTTCTGATAAGTACCCACCTTTGCATGTGGACATGTTGAACACACTCTCGCCCTCTCCCTTGCCTTTGCTTCCATTTCGGGATTAGTAAATATATAATTCTCCCAACCCTTTAATATTGCCTTGAGATTAATCATGCTCCTTGTGTTGATTTATCGGGGACTACTATTTCCAATTCACTTACTGAGCTTTATTTGCTCTTTAAGTACCTGCGTCCTCAAGCCTTAGAAAAGCAACAAATTCACTGTTTCGATGCTTGGGCAGCAATCTATGCCCGTAAGACCACCGATTACGAATTTTCAGTGGCTAACAACATTGTGCAGAAAGAACGCTTCCGTTACTTTATCAAAGTACCCGAATTAGCGCAGTTTTACGCTGAAATAACCGATTATAAAACCGCAAAGGATGTTGGGATAGACAGACCCGAAAAGAACGAAATTTTACACAATATACCTCCTACACCCGATCAAGAGGTATTCATTCAAAAACTAATGGAGTTTGCCAAAACGGGTAATGCAACCCTCTTGGGGCATGCGCCACTATCCGAGTCCGAGGAAAAAGCCAAAATGCTTATCGCAACTGATTATGCCCGTAAAATGTCCTTAGATATGCGAATGATCTCCGATAAGTACGAAGATCATCCCGATAACAAAGCCTCTCATTGTGCGATGAAAATCAATGAATATTATCAAAAGTACAAAGCACAAAAAGGGACTCAGTT
>NZ_JAYKBU010000007.1:0-130690 GCF_035282625.1 Capnocytophaga sp. G2
TATCTTGATGTAACTTGGATTGGAATGCTTCTATTAGGGTTTATCTCCAAGTTCCTCAAAAAAGTTTAAACACGTTTAGTATTAAAATTTTATTTGTAAAAGGTAAAAGTTCTTTCGTAGATATGGGATAGTTTGTTATTGTAATATACTTCTTGCTTGACCCAATTATCATGCTCGTCATAAAAATAAATTATTTTTTGAGAAAGACGGCTATTACTTTCTTCAATCAAATTTCCCTTTCTATCGTATTGGTATGTAGTATAAGAATTATATTGACTATTATCAGGAAAAGTATAGACATTTTTTATTTCTCTTCCTTTCTCATCATATTCATATGCTATATTATTTTGTAATTTATGACCTACATAGATATCACAAGATATAAGAAGTTCTTTGTCATTGTATCTATATATTTTTTCTACATCTGTAGTATAGCATCCTGCGAAACTGCTATTTTCTTCCTTTTTAGTTTTTAATTTTTTATTTTCATAGAAATAAGTATAGGTATATGAATAGCTTTTTTCTGCGTAACATTCTTTTATTAGTAAGTCATCTTTGTAAGTTCTTTTGAAAATATTGAGTGTATCTTCTCTATCAGTATTTTTTTCTTTTACAAAAATGAGACGGTTTTTGTCATCATATTTATATTTTCTTAGATATTTGTAGTTTTTTTGAGTATCTTCATAGGTTTCTTCTATTTTATTGGTGTGCTCGTCATATTTGTAAGTATAGCTGCTTATCAGATCATTGTTTTTATAATATAATTCTTTTGTAAGTAAGTTCTTTTCATTATAAGAGTATAGAAATTTTTTCTCTTCTATGAGTTTGTTTGAATTATCATATTTATAAGTTTGAGTTATATTGCCTTTTTCATCAAATAAATAAAGATATTCATTGTCATAAACTTCACGAAATGTTCTTATGGTATTTCTATTATCTATAACACTACAGCTAATATAGTTTATAGATTTTACTTTTCCAGAAAAATCGCCTATTGTTCTATGTGTTTTTTTAATTTTTCTCGGTAAAGGATCGTTTTGTCTCCATATAACAATAGAGTAAAGGAATAAAAAGGGGAATAAATAGTTTTTCATAGCATTACAAATTAAAATTATCTTACAGAACGGAGTGTTTTTGGTAGTGATTCCTTCCAAAACTTCTAGTTATGAGTACCTTGTCAGAATATTTCAGTTAGTCAAATAGGTGAGCGATGACCTCTTCTACTTTGGCATAGGCAATGACATTGATATTGCTTTTGGTAGCGGTGAGTTTGCAGTATTTGGAGATAAAGATAGTGTTGAATCCCAATTTCTCTGCCTCCGAGATACGTTGTTCTACGCGCTGTACGGGTCGTATTTCTCCCCCTAAGCCTACTTCGGCAGCAAAGCAAAAGGTCTTAGGGATTGCCACATCTTCGTTGGAGGAGAGGATAGCCATAGCCACGCCCAAGTCGGTGGAAGGGTCATCTACCGAGATACCTCCTGTGATGTTTAGGAACACGTCCTTGCTGCCTAAGCGGAAACCGGCACGCTTTTCCAGTACTGCAAGAAGCATATTCAGGCGCTTGGCATTGAAACCTGTGGTGGAGCGTTGAGGGGTGCCATATACAGCGCTGCTCACAAGGGCTTGTATCTCAATCATGAGCGGACGCATACCTTCTATAGTAGCCACTATGGCTGTGCCTGAGCTATTCTCATCAGTCTTGGAAAGGAGTACTTCGGAGGGGTTGCTCACTTCCCTAAGACCTGTGGAGAGCATCTCATAGATGCCCAATTCGGAGGTAGAGCCAAAGCGATTTTTCAGAGCTCTGAGGATACGGAATACATGGTTGCGGTCGCCCTCGAACTGTAAGACCGTATCTACCATGTGTTCTAATATTTTAGGGCCTGCTATGGTACCGTCCTTGGTGATATGCCCTACGATGATCACAGGTACTCCCGTGAGTTTGGCATACTTGATGAGCTCTGCTGTACATTCTCGAATCTGGGAGATACTCCCAGCTGAAGCCTCTATATAGTCCGAGTGGAGTGTCTGTATGGAATCTATGATAAGGATTTCAGGGTCAAGGCCTTTTATCTGTTGAAAGATGTTTTGGGTCTTGGTTTCTGTAAGTATATAGCAATTGTTACGAGCATTGGTGATACGCTCCCCTCGCATCTTGATCTGTTTTTGGCTTTCCTCGCCCGATACATATAGAGTTTTGTAGGGCATACGCATGGCGATTTGTAGCAGCAGCGTACTCTTACCTATCCCAGGTTCGCCTCCTATGAGTACGACTGAACCAGGTACAATCCCGCCCCCAAGAACGTTGTTCAGTTCTTGGTCACCACTATCCAAGCGCATTTCCTTTTCAGTGGTGATTTCATGTAAGGGAATATATTTGTTCGTTTTCCTTGAGCGGAGGGTATCATCTTCCTCATCATTCTTTTTCCACTCATGTTTTTCTTCTTTTTGGATTACTTCTTCTACTATAGTATTCCATTCCTTACAAGCATAACATTGTCCTTGCCATTTACTATATTGTGCTCCACAATTCTGACAGAAAAAAGCGGTTTTTGTCTTTGCCATTCTGATATATTTTTAGAAAAGACAAATTTAAGCAAAAAAGGGAATAGTTAAAAGTTAAAAATGAATACCATAAAAAATATTTAATTATCTTATATCTGAATTATTTCATCCTAAAAAATTAACAATTTTATCGTTAATAAATAGAATTTGTGAGGAAAAGAAAATCTTGACAAGAGAATTTATTTTCTTTATTTTTGCTTTCTAAATAAGAGACGAAATGAAATCATTTACTTTATTATTTTTTATACCTTTTTTTTCAATCTCTCAAAATATAGATCCACTTCGTACTAAGGATGATCAAGCACAAACACATTGGGTAGATAGCATCTATAAAACAATGAGTTTAGAGCAAAAGATAGGACAACTATTCATGGTGCAATCCTTTAGTTCTCAATCTTCTAAACAAAATAAACCTATTAAGGAACTGATAGAGAAACATTATATAGGTGGAATTATTTTTTCAAAAGGGACTCCTGTAGCTCAAGCTAAACTTACCAATGAATTTCAAAGGAAGTCAAAAATTCCATTATTTATAGCTATGGATGCTGAGTGGGGGTTAGCAATGCGCTTAGATTCTGTTTATGCCTTCCCTTGGAATATGACTTTAGGAGCTCTTAAAGATAACGGCTTGGTAGAACAGACAGGTATTCGTATCGCCCAACATTGCAAACGATTAGGGGTTCATATTGACTTTGCTCCTGATATTGATATTAATACCAATCCAAAGAATCCTATTATAGGAAATCGTTCTTTTGGAGAGAGTAAATTTAATGTAGCCCAAAAAGGAATCGCTTTCACTAAAGGCATGCAAAGTATGGGAGTATTGGCTTGTGTTAAACATTTTCCTGGACATGGGGATACAGAAAAGGATTCTCATAAAACACTTCCTACAGTTTCTTTTTCTAAAGAACGATTAGAAACTACTGAATTTTATCCTTTTGAGCGACTTATTCACACAGGAGTAGCTTCCTTAATGGTAGGGCATCTTAATGTACCTGCTTTAGATGAAGGAAAACCGGCATCTATATCCTATAAAATAGTTTCAGGGATCATCAAACAACAAATGAATTTTCAAGGAATTATTTTCTCTGATGCTTTAGGAATGAAAGGAGTAGCCGATTATGCAGATACTGCACAGGTGGATTTGCAAGCTTTTCTAGCTGGAAATGATGTTCTCCTTATGTCCTCAGACCCTCTTAAAGGGATTGAAGCTCTTAAAAATGCTTATAATACAGGAGTAATTAATGAATATCGTTTAGCATACTCTGTTAAAAAAATTCTTAAAGCTAAGTACTGGGTAGGACTTAATAAGTATAAACCTATTCCTCTTACTAATCTTACTAAGGATCTTAATATGAAAGAAGATGAACTTCTCTCTGAGAAAATTTATGAAAAGGCAATTACTTTGGTACAAAATAATAGAAATATTCTTCCTTTGAAAGATTTGGCTACAAAAAGAACTGCTTATATTAAGTTTGGAGACGATAGTGGTTGGGAGTTTTTTAAAAATTTGCGTTATTATCAAGATGTAGTACAACTGAAAAGTAGCTCTTGGGGAGCTCTTAGTAAAGAGATGGCTCCTTACGACCGTATTGTTATTGGGGTACATCGTTCCAATACAAACCCTTGGGCTGAATATAAGCTTAATGCTCAAGAACTCACTCTACTACAGAAAATAGCTTCTCAAAAGGAGGTTATTCTTACTTTTTTTGTAAAGCCTTATGCTCTTTTAGATGTTCCTAATGTAAAACAAATCGGAGCTATAGTGATGGCTTATCAAAATGCCTCTATAGCACAACAGAAAGCAGCTCAGCTCATTTATGGAGCATTACCCTTTGAAGGAGTATTACCTGTAACAGTACATAAGGATATTCTCTTTGGGAGAAGCCTACCCACTCGGAGCCTTAAACGGTTAGGATATGGTTTGGCTGAGAATGCAGGAATGAATTCTAACAAATTCTATAAGATTGATTCTATTATTACAGAGGCAATACAAAAACAAATGACCCCTTCTGCCCAAATATTAGTGGCTCGTAGAGGAGTAGTTGTCTATAATAAAAGTTTTGGAAGATGTACTTATGATATTACTTCTGATCAAGTTACTAATAATACTCTTTATGATCTAGCTTCTCTTACTAAAATTCTTTCAACTCTTCCTGAACTTATAGAATTGTATGATAAACAAAAAATTAAGTTGGACACTACCTTGGCTACACTCTTACCTATACTTTCAGGAACCAATAAGGCTAATATTACGGTAAAGGAGGCTCTTTCTCATTATGGTCAATTACAGTCTTGGTTACCATTTTATCGTGCTACAATAGATAGCAAAACAAAGGTACTTTCTAATGAGGTATATAGCCCTACATTGAGTAGTAAATATCCTACTCAAGTAGCTGATAATCTTTTTATTAAAGAACATTATCGCGACACTATTTTAGCTTCTATAGCACAAAGTGATTTGATTAAACAAAAAAAATACCTTTATAGTGATCTTGCCTATTATATTTTTCAGCGATATATAGAATTACAAAAAGGGAAACCTTTGAATGAGATTATTCAAAAGGACTTCTACGGAAGTATGGGAGCTTATCAACTTACTTATTTACCATTACAACATTTTTTGAAATCACAAATAGCTCCTACTGAAGAGGATAAAAATTTTCGACAACAACTCATACGAGGATATGTACATGATCAAGGAGCAGCTATGCTCGGTGGAGTTGCAGGACATGCAGGTCTTTTTGGGACAGCTAATGATGTTGCTAAGATGATGCAACTCTATTTGCAGAAAGGATATTATGGAGGGATTCGTTATTTTTCAGCTAATGCTTTTGATGCCTTTAATAAGACTTACTTTATTTCAGATCGCAATCGTCGGGCATTAGGATTTGATAAACCTCAATTAGATGGACAGATAGGGTATACCTGTGGCTGTGTATCCCCAGAGAGTTTTGGTCATACTGGCTTTACAGGAACCTTTGCTTGGGCAGATCCTCGAACACAAACAATATATGTTTTTCTTTCTAATCGTACATTTCCTACTTCAGATAATAAAAAACTTATTACTGAAAATATTCGTGCTAAAATACAGCAAGTAATACAAGAGGCTATTATAAATTAAAAAGAGATGATATTCCAAAAATTATCATCTCTTCTATTAATATGAGAGAAACTATTCAACAATCTCAGTTTATTCTTTCCAAACATCTCCCTCAGGTGCTTTGGGGCTTGCAGGAGTAGTCCCTTGTAAGGAGAGTACATAACTGGCTACCTGTTGGCGTTCTTTAGCTGATAGAGTTGCTTTCCACGCTACCATTCCTTTCCCTTCACGTCCTCCTTCTGAAATGGTATGAAAAACATTCTTAATGCCACCTCCTAATATCCAATGATCATCTGTAAGATTAGGTCCTATACCTCCACCTCCATCTGGGGCATGGCACATCATACAGTTAGCTTGGAAAATATTTTTCCCTTCTTGGATATCTGCATCATCAGTCAGTTGAGTAACATTATCTGCATCTATTAAGTTGGGATTTGCTTTCTTAAATGCTTCGATGGTAACCTTAGCTTCATTCATTTCTTTGTTATATTCTGTAATCTGGCTGTCTCCTCCAAACACTTCATATCTAAGTAAGTAGACTATAGCAAAGATTATACAAGCATAGAAAAGGTAAGTCCACCAAGGAGGAAGATTATTATCAAGTTCTTGAATACCATCATAATTATGGTCAAGGATAATTTCAGATTCTTTCTCAAGAGGTTTCTGATCTAACATCTTTTGATAAAGGCGCCCTAACCAGCTATTTTGTTGTTGGACTTCTCTTTGTCGTTTTTGCTCATCGGTAAGCAGGTGGTCTATAATATCCTCTACTCGATAATTGACCATCTCAATAGCAATGAGGATTAAGGTAAGAAAACCTAAAAATATATCGATAGCAGGGATAGAGACAATAGCTGAAGCTTCTTCTGTCCCATATATGTATTCAAGTGATAAGGCAGCAAGCCCTACAATGATAAGAATACGTATTAAAGCTAATAAATTTCTCATAAAAAGTTGTTGTTTTGTTCGTCGTCGTTTAAAGGGAGGTTACTGATCTCATTCAAATCTTTCTTCTTATAGGAAAGGACCCACCAAAAAAGAAGTACAAAAAAAGTAAAGCAAATAATTAATGAAATGATGGGGTAGATAGATACTCCACTAATTGTTTCCATGTGGTGTTTTATGAACTTCATCATAACAAATTATTATTTTTGGGTTGTTTCTTTCTTTGTTTTAATATCTACACCTAATCGTTGTAGGTAGGCAATCATGGCAACAATCTCACGCTTTTCTATAGGAAGAAATTTTTCACCGCGAATTTCAGCATTTTTCTTTGATTTTTCATAGCTTGCTACGAATTTGGGATCATTATTTAGACTATTGGCAATAGCACGTGCTTGCACTTCTA
Organism: Capnocytophaga sp. G2; assembly: GCF_035282625.1. Taxonomy (NCBI): domain Bacteria; kingdom Pseudomonadati; phylum Bacteroidota; class Flavobacteriia; order Flavobacteriales; family Flavobacteriaceae; genus Capnocytophaga; species Capnocytophaga sp. G2. The sequence goes on from NZ_JAYKBU010000007.1 coordinate 7,020, forward strand.
TATTCTTTTGAGCATACTGGAAGTCTGCTTCATTATAAGGAACACCAAGTTTTGCTAAGGTACGCATTTTTTGAATAATTCTATCAGTATTTAGCTCATTTTGGATAAGCCAAGGATAGGCAGGCATAATACTTCCGGGAGAAGTTTCTCTAGGATCGAGCATGTGATTGAAGTGCCAATTATCATTATATTTTCCTCCTAAGCGATGTAAGTCCGGACCTGTACGCTTGCTTCCCCATAGGAATGGATGATCATATACAAATTCTCCTGCTTTTGAATATTCTCCATAACGTTCTACTTCACTACGGAATGGGCGTACCATCTGAGTATGGCATCCTACACACCCTTCACGAATATATAGGTCTCTTCCTTCTAATTCTAAAGGGGTATAAGGTTTTACTTCAGCAATAGTAGGTATATTTTCTTTTACTAATAGGGTAGGAATAATCTGTACAGCTCCTCCTATAGCTACTGCAATAGTTGCCCAAATAGTCATTTGTACGGGTTTCCTTTCAAGCCAATGATGGATGGTTTCTCCAGCGACCCTCCTTTTGCTAATAGGAGTCAAGGCTGGTGCCTGAGCAAGCTCATCTGTAACTCTCTTCCCATATCTGATAGTCTGTATTACATTAATTACAGCGAGGATAGCTCCTACAATATAAAGAGTCCCCCCGATGGCTCGCATAATATACATAGGCATAATGGCATTCACAGTATTGAGAAAGTTACCATATACTAAATTACCGTCAGGAGTAAATTGTTTCCACATAGAGGCTTGAGTAAATCCTGCAATATAAAGGGGAATAGTATAGAAAACAATTCCTAAAGTACCTATCCAGAAGTGTATGTTTGCAAGGCGTACGGAGTACAGATTGGTTTTCCACATCTTAGGAACGAGGTAGTAAATCATACCAAAAGTAAGAAATCCATTCCAAGCTAGTGCTCCCACGTGTACATGAGCAATAATCCAGTCAGTAAAATGAGCTATAGCATTTACATTTTTGAGAGCCAAGGTAGGTCCTTCGAAGGTAGCCATTCCATAACCAGTAATAGCCACCACCATAAATTTTAATACGGGCTCGGTACGCACTTTATCCCATGCACCACGAAGGGTAAGTAGTCCATTAATCATACCTCCCCATGAAGGAGCTATAAGCATTACAGAGAAGACAACACCAAGATTCTGTGCCCATTCAGGGAGTGCGGTATAGAGCAGATGATGAGGTCCTGCCCACATGTAGATAAATATTAAACTCCAAAAGTGTATGATAGAAAGCCGATAAGAGTACACCGGGCGTTCGGCAGCTTTGGGTACAAAGTAGTACATTAATCCAAGAAAAGGTGTGGTAAGAAAGAAAGCTACTGCGTTATGTCCATACCACCACTGTACAAGGGCATCCTGCACTCCAGCATATACGGAGTAACTTTTCATAGAAGTGATGGATATAGGAAACTCTAAACTGTTGAAGATATGTAATAAGGCTACAGCAACGAAAGTAGCTAAGTAAAACCAAATTGCTACATAAATATGACGTTGTCTTCTTTTGATAAGAGTACCTATCATATTAGCACCCCATGCTACCCATACAATGGCAATAGCGATATCAAAAGGCCATTCAAGCTCTGCATATTCTTTGGAAGTACTTATTCCCATTGGAAAAGTAATAGCAGCGCCTAAAATAATAAGTTGCCATCCCCAGAAGTTTAGTTTGCTCAGAAAGTTACTATACATACGAGCTTTAAGCAGACGTTGTATTGAGTAGTAGCTTCCTGCGAAGATCGCATTTCCTACAAAAGCAAAAATTACTGCATTAGTATGTAATGGACGCAGACGCCCAAAACTTAACCACGAGATACCTTCAGTCATTGTAGGAAATAGGAATAGATATGCAAGGACTAAGCCCACTCCCATTCCTACAACTCCCCAAAAAAGAGTTGCATAGATGAAGTTTTTAACAATTTTGTTGTCGTAGTAAAATTGTTCCATTTCCATAAAAAATGATTTTAGCAAGTTTTAAGTTGTTTTTGCTTTTCATTTTTATTTTTGTGGTGAGAAGAATTTTCTTGGTTTGATTCAGTGGAAGAGGAGTTTTCTATTAATTCATCTTCAAAAAGCATTCGTATGGCAGGACTTTCCACATCATCATACTGGCCTTTGTGTATGGCACGTATGTATAGATATAAGAATAAGCCCACTACTATTGTGCTAATAGAAATCAACATATAGATAACGCTCATCTACTTACAAATTTGGTGCAAAAATAATATTTTTTACTATATCTAAAAAATATTTTTTCTAAAAATTATTAATGCTATTAAGTATAATTAATTTGTTTATTGCAAATCGTTAGTCATTAGTATCTTAGGTAATTGTTCATTAAGCCAACGGAAACGATTGATGATCATAATATGTGTACCTTTAGGAAGTACTATACATTCTTTAATGTTTTTAATAGGGAAAATGGGGTCTCTGTCCCCATGTATATGAATAATTTTCTTAAGAGAGTTAGGTGCTTTCCAATCCAATAACTCTTGTACTGACCATGCTAAGTAATTAGCGGTATGTAATCCTATATATTTAACATACAGTTTTTTATATCGTTTTGTGTTTTTCCAAAACTGTATAGAAGCTAATCTTCTTAAGGGTAGGAGGTGATGAAGTTTCAATCTTTTACACCATTGCATCCAATGGGGGAGTTCTTTCTCAGACTTTATACTGGAAATAAGAATAATATTACGATAGTTAGGGATAAGTAAGGCTATCTCCTGCATAAGTATTCCTCCTAAGGAAACTCCTATCAAAATGGGTGAGGGAAGAGTAATTTGTTGGGCTATACGTTTAGCATATTGTTTGAGAGATTCTTTTGGATTAGGTTCGACCCATTCCAGAAAATGCATTTCATATTCTTTAGGCACGTTCAAGTGCTCAAATATGCGAGAACTAGCGGCCATACCAGGCATACAATAGATAGGAATTGCCATACTTATAAGGAGTTATTTTTGGTGTAGAGAGTAGCGCTCTTCTTCTTCTGCTGTCATTTTTTTGTTAGGGTTATTGTCATTGAGGAATATAAGTACCTGTGCATCTACTTTATAGAAAGTTTTTTTATTATTCTCCCCTATAAGGGCAATTGTTTTATCATTTTCATTCCACTCAAAAATACCCTTCTCTGTATGGGTACGTCCATCTTCTAAGAAGGTCTCTGTTATTGTATAATTATTATTCTCTTTTAAAATGATGGTAGTGTCTACTCCTTTACCATTGGTACTGGGGAGAATCCCTTGATAACGTATTCCTTCGGTAGCAGGTGCTTTTTCGGAGGTACTTTGTTGTGTTTCTGTAGCTAATGTATTTTCTTTCGGAGAGGATCCATTACAAGCTATTAGAATTAAGAAAATAATACAAAGACGGTGCATATAATTAAATTTTTAATTGATAGATTCTTTAATATGGTATCTAGGTTCTGGGTCTCGACTTCTTAGAATAAGTTCAGCTAAGAAGCCTGTGAGAAAAAATTGAGTACCTATGATCATGGTAGAAAGAGCAATAAAAAATTCTGGGCGGTTCGTAATTAGCCGGTTATATGGATTGATAAAGAGTTTATCTATTCCTAAATAGAAAGCAAAACAGAAGCCTATAAAGAACATCAAAACCCCTAAAGCTCCAAATAAATGCATAGGACGTTTGCCAAATTTAGAAAGAAAACCAATAGTAAGTAAATCCAGAAAACCATTAATAAAGCGCTCTACGCCAAATTTTGTCTTCCCATATTTCCGTGCTTGATGTTGCACTACTTTCTCTGTAATCTTTTCGTAGCCAGCAGATTTTGCTAATACGGGAATATAACGATGCATTTCTCCTCTTACATCAATATTTTTGACGACTTCCTTTCGGTAAGCCTTGAGTCCACAGTTGAAATCATGTAAGGTAAGTCCGGATACTTTTCGTGCTGCCCAGTTAAAGAGCTTGGAAGGGAGATTCTTCGTAAGTATATGATCATAGCGTTTTTTCTTCCATCCAGAAACAAGGTCATATCCTTCTTGAGTAATCATTTGATAAAGAACAGGTATTTCTTCGGGACTATCCTGTAAGTCAGCATCCATAGTAATGACTACATCCCCTTGTATTTTGGCAAATCCAGCATTGAGAGCCTGAGACTTACCATAATTCTTTAGAAAACGAATAGCCTTGATGTGAGAATCCCTTGCACTAATTTCTTGTATTTTCTTCCAAGAAAGGTCTTTAGATCCATCATCTACAAAGAGTATTTCATAAGAAAAACTTCTTTGATTCATTACCTGCGTAATCCATTGATAAAGTTCAGGTAAAGATTCTTCTTCATTGAATAGGGGAATAACTACCGATATTTGCATGATTTGAGTTTTAGTTATCTTTGTCTTTGAACAATTTTTGAAAAGGAACTTCTTAATAAGGAAATGATAAACCCAAAAAGCATATTACTTACTACTGAAAAATTGAATTGCGCCCATAGTGATTTCCCCTTTTCCATACTTTCTTTTAACTGGGTAATTTCTTCAGGAGTAGCATTGGGATTTTCTGTGATGAACACTTCTAACTGAATAGTATTGAGAGTATTTAAAAGATCAGGATGGATATACTTGATAAAAATAACCCAAAAAATACTTGTAATTATAGAGAATAACAGAGAAATACCTAAACCTATCTTGAGCATTTGGCGAAAACTTCTTTCTTTACTTTGGTAAATTCCTAAAAAAATAAATAAAGAAAGCATAAATACAGGGAAAATTCCAAAAAACAATTTTATTAAAGAGGAACTATTATAAGAATTGGTAAAATATTGTAATAAGACAAGTCCTATACTGATAATCCCTGAAAGAAAGCCATAGATAAGCATTAATTGTTTGGAACTTTTCATAAGGATTTTGTTTTTTCAGCCATTGTTTCTAGGAGCTTAGTAATAGGAGCTTTCACCATCATAGATATCACAGGATTGAAATTTCCTTCAAAGGTATAGATGATCTGTGTTACTACTTCATTTATTCTATTTAGTTGTATGGATAGAATAAAAGGTAATTTACCTTCAGGAGCTCCATAAATAAGTTCTATAGAAGGGATTGATTTTTTTTTCTCTAAAAAAATTTCAGGCATTCCTTTTAATGCAAAGGAAAAGGAATGAGTACCTCTAATAGAAAAATGAGCTAAATTATTAGGCATTAGATACTCAAAGTTAGATACATTTTCTAACTTTTTAAATAGAAGAGTGTCTCTTTCAAGAACTTGTACAGGAGGAGAAGTTATTTTCATATTAATCCCATTTATCAGGAGCTAAGCGCCATTTAGTTAAAATATCTATTTCTTGAACAGAGATATAGTTTCTATCTTTAGCCTCTTCTAATAAAGCATCATATTGACTAAGAGTGTCTAGAGGAATATTTTCTTTGGTGAAATTTTGTTTAGCAATTTTGAATAGGTATGAAAAGATAGCAACCATACCTAGTACATTTAATTGACTTTCACGTAAGGCTTTTACAGCTCCTAAACTACTCATTCCAGTGCTGATAAGATCCTCTATTACTACTGTTTTTTCTCCTTGAGTGAAATTTCCTTCTATTTGATTTTGTCTACCATGTTTTTTAGGTTCAGGACGAACATATACAAAAGGAAGATCAAGCCTATCAGCTACGAGCATTCCTATGCCAATAGCTCCTGTAGCTACTCCTGCTATAAGTTGTACTTCAGGATATTTCTCTTTAATAAAGGCACTTATAATAATAGCAACTTTATCTCGTGCTTCTGGATAAGAGAGCAACATACGATTATCACAATAGATAGGAGATTTCCACCCTGAAGCCCATATAAAAGGCTTCTTAGGGCTGAGCTTAATAGCATGAATATCTAATAATAAACCCGCTATAGTTTTAGCTATTGAAGGACTTATTTCCATAAATTTATAGTTTTTTCTTAACAGCTATTTCTTGGAAGGCTTCTAATACATCTCCTTCTTTGATATCATTGTAATTCTTTATCTGTAATCCACAGTCATATCCTTTGCTTACTTCCTTCACATCATCCTTAAAACGCTTAAGGGAAGAAAGTTCACCTGTATAGACAACAACATTCTCACGTAATAAGCGTATTTTGGAATTACGATATATTTTTCCATCGGTAACCATACATCCCGCAATAGTGCCTACCTTTGAAATCTTAAAAAGTTCTCGTATCTCTACAGTACCTGTAACTTCTTCTTTCATTTCAGGAGATAGCATTCCTTCCATAGCAGCTTTTAGATCATTGATAGCATCATAGATGATAGAGTATGTGCGAATATCTATCTCTTCTTTTTCTGCTAAAGCCCGTGCATTGGACATTGGACGAACATTAAAGCCGATAATGATTGCATTAGAAGCAGAAGCTAATAATACATCAGATTCAGTAATAGCACCCACTCCCTTATGAATAATAGATACTTGAATTTCTTCAGTAGAAAGTTTCTGGAAAGAATCTGTAAGAGCTTCTACGGAACCATCTACATCTCCTTTAAGGATGATGTTAAGTTCTTTAAAGTCGCCAAGAGCAATACGACGACCAATTTCGTCTAAGGTGATATGACGTTGTGTACGTACAGATTGTTCACGAAGAAGTTGAGTACGCTTAGCAGCAATTTGTTTTGCTTCTTTCTCATCTTCAAATACGTAGAACTTATCTCCTGCTTGAGGAGCTCCATCAAGCCCTAAAATGGTAACAGGAGTTGAAGGAATAGCCTCTTCTACATTTCTCCCTCGCTCATCCTGCATAGCGCGAATTTTTCCAGAATGGGTTCCTGCTAATACATAATCCCCTATTCTAAGTGTTCCTTCTTGTACTAATACGGTAGAAACATATCCACGACCTTTGTCAAGAGCAGCTTCTACTATGGTTCCTACAGCATGTTTGTTGGGGTTTGCTTTTAGTTCTAGTATTTCAGCTTCTAAAAGAACCTTATCGAGCAAGTCACTTACACCGATTCCCTTTTTAGCAGAAATATCTTGAGATTGTATCTTACCACCCCATTCTTCTACTAAAAGATTCATATTAGCTAAATGTTCTTTTATTTTATCAGGATTAGCCGTAGGTTTATCTATTTTATTAATAGCAAAGATAATAGGTACTCCTGCCGCTTGAGCGTGACTAATAGCTTCCTTAGTTTGTGGCATGATGTCATCATCAGCAGCAATTACAATGATAGCAATATCTGTGATCTGAGCTCCACGAGCACGCATTGCAGTAAAAGCTTCGTGTCCTGGAGTATCTAAGAATGTAATACGTTGTTTGCTTCGTTTAAGAGTTACAGAATAGGCTCCAATATGCTGAGTGATTCCTCCACTTTCTCCAGCAATTACATTTTCATTACGAATGTGATCAAGTAAGGAAGTTTTACCATGGTCAACATGTCCCATTACAGTAACAATAGGAGCACGAGGTACTAAATCCTCTGGATTATCTTCTTCTATAGGGATTGCTTCATCAATATCAGCAGTAGAGAATTCTATTTGATATCCAAATTCATCTGCCACAATAGAAAGGGTTTCAGCATCCAAACGCTGGTTCATAGTTACAAAGATTCCCAATGACATACATGCTCCAATAACCTTATTTACAGGAACATCCATCATTGTAGAGAGTTCATTCACGGTAACAAATTCTGTTACACGTAAGATAGTACTTTCCTTTTCTTGTAGTGCTATTTCCTCCTCATTTTTATGTCGGTGAGTGTCACGTTTTTCTTTACGATACTTTGCCCCTTTAGATTTGATTGATTTTCCTTGTAATTTTTCTAGAGTTTCTCTTACTTGTTTTTGTACTTCTTCCTCTGTAGGCTCTACTTTTATAAAGGGTTTATTATCTTTTTTCTGTTTTTTATTGCTTTTATCTCTATCCTTATTATGAGGATTGTTCTTCTGAATAGGAGGAGTAACTGCATTTTCTTTTTCAGAAGAAATACGCTTACGTTTACGTTTACTCTGTTTTCCTTCAGTTGTGATAGAAGTATTTTTATCTTTTTCTTTTCCGTTCTTTTTCTTTTTAGGACGTTCAAATTGAGATAAGTCAATTTTTTCACCCACGAGTTTAGGCCCTGTAAGTTTAGTATATTTGGTTTCAATAATACCTATTTCAGGTTCGGGCTGTATCTTTTTTTCTTCTTTTTTAGCAGTTTCTTTAGGAGGCACAGTTTTTCCGGATAGAAGTTCTCTACTCTTATTCTTAAAGTCTTTTTCTTGTTTGGAAAGAGTGTTTTTTTCTTCTTTATCCTTATGTTTGTGCTTATTTTCCTTTTTTACTTCTCCCTTTTCTTGAGGTAGAAAATCCTCTTGAGTTACAGTTTGAGTAATAGTATTGTTTTCTGTAGATTTTTCAGCAGCTGGAGTTTCCTCCTTAGTAGGTTCTATTTTTTTAGATTCTACTTTTTTAGGTTCTTCCAAATCAATTTTTCCAATAATTTTAGTTCCTGCAATAGATGCTTTAGCACGAATAATTTCTTGCTCTTTTTGTTTCTCTTGCTTTTCTTTTTCCAATAACTCTTGGCGGATGGCTTCTTTTTCTTTACGTTGTTCCTCACTTATCTCTTGAGAAGCCATACGACGGCTCTTATCTGAACCAAATTCTTTATCTAGCAAAATAATGAGTTCTGCCGGAATTTTTGTATTTGGTTTAGATTCAATGGTATGCCCTTTTGATTTAAGAAACTCAACAACTCTATCTGTAGAGATATTGTATTCTTTTGCTGCTTTATTTAGTCTTTTATCCTCAGCCATAAATTCTAAGCTCGTTTTTTAATTTTCTGATTGTGGTGTTATATATATTTAGTTTTATTGTATACTTAGTTTTCGAATTCTTCTTTAAGAATGCGTAATACATCTTGAATAGTTTCTAATTCTAAGTCTACTCGTTTTTCTAACTCTTCGGCACTATATTCTAATACACTTTTTGCAGTATCAAGACCTATGCGGCGAAATTCTTCAATTATCCATGGTTCTATTTCATCTTCAAATTCAGAGAGTTCTATATCTTCCTCTGCTCCTTCTCTGAATACATCTATTTCATAACCAGTGAGCATGCTCGCCAAACGAATATTGCTTCCTCCTTTACCAATGGCTTTGGAAACTTCCTCAGAAGCTAAGAGTACCTCTGCACGCTTAGTTTCTTCATTTACAGTAATAGAGGTAATCTTCGCAGGAGCTAATGCTTTGCTAATAAATAAGCTAATATTGTTAGAGAAATTTATAACATCAATGTTCTCATTGCCTAATTCTCTGACAATACTACGAATACGTGCTCCATTCACTCCCACGCATGCTCCTACAGGATCTATACGGTCATCATAGGAATCTACTGCGATCTTAGCTTTTTCTCCGGGAATACGAGCTACTTTTTGTATTGTAATGAGTCCATCTGCAATTTCTGGTATCTCTTGTTCGAAAAGGCGTTCTAAGAATAGAGGAGAAGTACGAGAGAGAATAATTGCAGGTTTGTTACCTTTAAAATCTACAGATTCAATGATTCCTTTAATTGTTTCTCCTTTCTTAAAAAAGTCAGAAGGTATTTGTCTATCTCTGGGTAAAAGAATTTCATTTCCATCATCATCTAGAAGAATAACAGTTTTTCCTTTTATATGATGGATTTCGGCAGTATAAATACCTCCAATGAGTTCCTTGAATTTTTTATAGATAGTATTATTATCATATTCATGTACTTTTGAAATCAGATTTTGTCGTAAAGCTAAAATAGCACGACGACCTAATTGACTGATTTTTACTTCTTCAGAAACTTCTTCCCCTACTTCGAAATCTGATTCAATTTTAAGAGCCTCACTTAAAGGAATTTCAGCATTAGGATTCTCTACCATCCCATCATCTACAATAATACGGTTGCGCCATATTTCTATATCTCCCTTGTCAGGATTGATGATGATATCAAAGTTCTCATCGGAACCATATTTCTTTTTTAAAGCAGTTTTGAATACTTCATCTAATATTGACATGAGTGCCTCTCTGTCAATAAGTTTATCGTCTCTAAATTCTGAAAAGGATTCAATCAAGTCTAGATTATTTTCCATAAAGTATTTAAAATTTTAATTTTAATTTTGTTTCTTTAATATTATTAATAGGTAGCACTATGGTTTCAGTAATAGTTGTTTTCCCTTTTCCATTAGCTTTAGGTTGGTGAGAGGTTACTTCTAAGGAAACTTTCCCTTCATGAACTTCTTTGATAACCCCTATATATTTTGTTTCTGTAGTTTCTATTTCTACTTCACGTCCTATATTTTTTATATATTGTCTTTCTTGGGTTAAAGGAGCAAAAATACCACAAGAACTTACTTCCAGAGAGAAATTCTCCTCTTCTCTGTCTAAATTATGCTCAATGGCACGACTTAGTATCACACAATCATCAATATTAACACCATTATCACCATCAATGATTACTTTGATAAGGTTACCTTTTCCTATTGAATATTCAATAAGAAATAAAGAAGGGTTCTCTTTCAACGCCTTATCTATCAAATATTTAACTCGTTCTTTTAAGTTCATGTTATTATAAAAAAAGAGGACTTAACTGCCCTCTACCTCTTTAATTACCAATTCCGAGTGCAAAAGTACAACTATTTATTTAAAAAACAAATATTTGTAAGGAAAAATTTTTATGTAAGAAAAATCATTTATGTTTTTCATTCTTATAAGCTCTAAGCATCTCTCTTTTTCCCATCGCACCGGGAAGTTTCTCTACTTGGAATCCTACCTCTATCATAGCTCTTCGCGCGCTTCCTTTAGAGGAGTAAGTAACTAATATCCCCTCATTTTTTAGAGCTTGATACATTTTCTCAAAAATGGGTATTGTCCATAGGTCAGGCTGTACACGTGCACTAAAAGCATCAAAGTAGATTATGTCAAACTTGCTTTTATCAGAGATATTTTCAAAAAATTGTTGTCGTTTTTTAAAGGTAAAAGTAGGGGAGAGTTCTATAATCTGTTCCCAGGGAGATTGATGTATCATATTGAAAACAGACATTTTATCAGGAGCATTAAGTTTGTCAGTATAATTTAAGTTTTTTATCTCTTTTTCTGTTAAAGGATAAGCTTCTATTCCTTCATAGTGAATAGTTTGCTCAAATCCTTTATGTTCTAAAAAGGTAATAAAGGCATTGAGACCTGTTCCTAATCCTATTTCTAAAAGATGTACTTTTTTTCCCTTGAATAAGGATAACCCATTTTTGATGAATACATGATAGGATTCTGCTATAGCCCCATGAGTAGAATGGTAATGTTCTTTCCATTCCTCTATTTCTATGGTGGAAGAGCCATCTTGAGTAAGTATAATTTTTCGTTTCATTAGTTATTTAAGAATTTTTCAAGTGCGGTAAGATAGTTTTTTATTGGCATATCAGCATGAATACGCATATAGAAAAGTCCGGCTTGGGTGAGAATCTGTTCTTTGTGTATATCTTCTAAATATCCCATTTTATTTTGATAGATAGATTTGCTAATACATTCAATAGCGATGGATTTTTCTTTTTCCCTTTCTATAAAAATGTCTATTGTGTATCCACCAAAGGGCTTGTCCTTAGTAAGGGTAAGTGAAGGAAATTTTTCTTTTAGTAATAGAAATACCTGTTCTTTAAATAGGAGTTGTCCGACGGAAGTTTCTTCTTTTTGATTATTTCCATACAGTGCAAGAGTTTGTAATACTTTTTGTCGTTCGAGTTCATTATTTTCACTAATAGATTTGGTGTAAGCAAGATATGCATAGAGAACGGCACGACGGTTATTGGATTGTTCTTGGGCTAATGTGTCTGCATAATTCATGAAAAATTCCTCTGGGATTGAGTTGCATATATATATTTTTTCCTTAGCACGAGTGATAATTACATTTAGAAGTTTATATCCTTTCTGATGGTTCAAAGGTCCAAAACTTTGAATAAATCTACCATCTTTTTTTCTACCATAGGTGATGGATATAATAATAATATCACGTTCATCTCCTTGTATATTTTCTAAATTCTTAATGAAGAGCCCTGCTTGTTCCAATAGGTTTAGCTTTTGAGCAAAAACTTCTTCCTTGGGATTATTACGCAAAGAGAGGAGTTTTTTTCGAATAAAATTTCGTTGTGTGATGTTGAAAGTGGCTACTCCTATTGAGGGGTAAGAGCCATCAGGTTTTTGAGGGATATTTCTTAATATGTCAATTACTTTGAGTGCCTCTTGTTCATTGATGTGTTCATGAAAAATGCCATTAATTTGGTAAAATTCAATAGGGGAGATGGATTCAAAACAAGGTAAGGGGCGGAGCATACCTTTATAGAAGGCTATATTGGAGAAGTCTATCAGATATGGATGTTTAGAACGATAATGAAAGTTTAAATAATGCTTGTCATACTTATATTCTAAGGCAAAATCAAGTAAGGATTCTATGGAAAGTAATGAATTCTTTACAAGAACTTCATCCTCGTCTTCCATGTCCTCTTCATCTTCATAGTTTCCTTCAAAAATTTTACTAAAATAATTACTTGGAGGCATCTGATGCTCATCTCCTGCAATAATAACTGTTTTTCCTTTAAGTATGGCAGGAAGGTTATCTTCTAATTTCAATTGACTAGCTTCATCAAAAATAACATAGTCAAAGTAAAAATATTCTCCTTGGAACAGGTTACAGCAGGCATCAGGAGTGGTTAGGATAATAGGAAAGAAAGTAGTGAGTAGGTCTATATCTTTCTTGGCAATTTGTCTAAGAGTAAGCCTATTGTGTTTTTCACTTTTGCGTTTATTATATAAGTTGGCTACAGTAAGATCTTTATGATTAGTTTCAAAGTTTTTAACAGCAACTTGCTGAGCATTATCCCAATATCTTTGAATTATATCTTTCTGTAAAAGAGTGAAGTGTTGTATTTTCTTTTTAAAATCTTCATAGATTTTTGCGGAAAAGGGAATATTCTCTTCTGATTCTTTAAGTAAGAACATTTTATAGTAGGCATATAAAAAGGAGGCTTCCCAATGATTGGCTCCTGCCTTTTGTAGAAGGGAAATACATTGTTTTTGAAGGTTATTTAAGGGGAAGTAGAAGGAGAACCACTCATAGCCTATTAAAAGAGGATTGTTTTTGTCCTCTTGATATTGATCATATTGAGTAAAAATAGCTTTTATTATTTCTTCAAATTCAAAGAAAGTACTACCAAAATCTTTATGAGAAACATAATTATCTAATTTTATTTTTTCTTTTAAGGATCTAATATTAAAAATAAGATTTTTTAGAGTTTCATTGGAATATTTTATTTCAAAAAAAGTACAAATGTCTAATGTTCTAAAATCATTTATAATATTTTTCTCAAAGTTTTGCTTTGCATTATCTATTTCTTTCCTATATAATAGAATATTTTCTTTGTTTGAATATAAGTTGTCAGAGAGGGATATAGTAGGGAAGTTAGAATGTAGACTTATTTTCTTGATTTCTTGGAAGAGCCATAATAGGCGCTTTTGATTGACAAGCACTTCCTTCTTAGTAGAAGAAAACAGGGTGCTTATTTTATAAAAAAGACTTCCTGTTTTCTTTCTATTATATTCATCTGCATCAAGAGGCAAAAGGGTAGTAAGCGTTTCTATTTCATTGATGTATTGGTTCAAGTATTTTAGTTGATGGGCAAATTCTTCTTGGCGCATTCTTTTGTAATCACATTCATATTCCTTATAAAGGGATAATATTTTTCCCCATTCATTTTTATAGAAAAGGAATGCTTCTTCTATATTATGAAAGGTTTGTTGTAATGATTTGTGAATTAATTCTTCAGGATTATATAAATAATTTTCTTCGTAAGGAGTAAAAGGCATGTAAAGTTCCTGAGCTCTTTCTAATATATTTTTTAAAGATGCATATTCTTTCTCATTGAAGGAGAGTGCTAGTACAGATAAGTCAATAGGAGTTTTTATAGCCTCATATTCAAGGATTTTTCCAGAGATATCTGTCCAGTTTTCTTGAGAGAGAATAGGAGAAAAGAGTGTCGAGTGATGTAGGTTGATAGCATTTTTCAAAGAATCTATACTTTCTGTTTGCTCCTTTCTGATATTTTCTGGATATGGTTCTATAGCATTTTTAAAAGTAGCACTATCAAGGGTATTTCTTAGGGCATCTACTACTAATTTCCGATCAGTAATACTATCTTTGATAAGGATGGTATATTTTCCTAACCCCCGTTCTTTAAGAGCATTATGGAGTACTTCTAAGGCAGTTTGCTTTTCGCATACTACTAATGTTTTTTGTTTATTCTCAAGAGCATTGATAAGAATAGCAGTTAGAGTCTGGCTTTTTCCTGTACCAGGAGGACCTTGTATAAGGATATGTGATTGGGTGCGTAATCCCTCCAATATCTCCTGTTGAGAAGGGTCCGTGGGAACTGAAGAATAAGATTGAAAATCTTGTTTAGAATTAATTTCTATTGGTTTAAAGTTATCTTTTAGAGTTTCATAATCATTGATGATATTCTGTTTCTGTACTTCGAAAATAGAAAAAAGTCCTGATTTTTCTATAATTGCTTGTCCTTTCTCATAAAGTAGTTTTTCATAAATAGATTTTGGTTTAATAGGAAGAATTTCTGTATAATTATTTTCTATAAAATCAATATTTTGTGTAATCTTTAATTGATTGAGAAGATCAGTACATATTTTGAACAGTTCTGGTTTGTCTATCTTTCCATCTTCCAGCATCTCTTCAGGAATAGGATTGATAATAATACCAGAATCATTTTGTAGATGGTTGATAAGTACTTCATTAATATAAATAGGGTCATCCTCAGTACGGCTAATTTCCCAAGTATTCATCTGTGAAGTTGGTCGTATCCTGACCGACCAAATAAGGATCGGAGCCACTGTGATCTGTCCATCAGCAAAATCTCTTCTCGCTAAAATAGGGAAGCCAAATCCTAAGGAATTAATACCTTTTTCCTGAAAAATGGCATCACCTTGGAAAATGAGATTGTCCATACTTGTGGATAATTTTTCCAATAGACTTTCTCTCTCATTATTTTTCTCTGCAGAATTATCAATTCTTTTAACTATAGCTCTATTAAACTTTTCCTCTGTAGGAACATCCTGCATTATTTCTGTAGTATAAGAACGATTATCTATAGCAGTAGAAGGAGTATCATAGAGAGAAAAAGTAAACTTAAGATTCTTTAGAGTAAGTAAATCTAAAACGAAACGCTCTGGTAGGCTTTTAAAAATAACAGAAAGTCTAGCCAAGTCAAACTTATAGCGAGAATTATTTGGAATAGCATTTAGGTGCACTCCTCTTCGATTCCCTACTTTTAATTTTTGTTGGAATAGTTCAAAAATTTCTTTATTGAAAGGTTCCATAGAATTTATAAGAATTGATTACAATTTAAAAAACTATCATTATTTATAAGCACAGTAAATAATGATAGTTCTTACTTTAAAGAAAAGAGGTTTTTATTTGTTAATATAAGCAATCACTTCAGGAGTTACTCCAACTTTGGAAAAGCCTCCGTCATGATAGAGGTTTTGCATTGTTACTTTACGGGTAAGGTCACTGAAAAGGCATACAGTATAATTAGCACAGTCATCAGCAGTAGCATTACCAAGTGGAGACATCATATCAGCGTAAGTAATAAAACCATCAAATCCTTTTACTCCTTGACCGGCAGTGGTAGGAGTAGGAGACTGAGAGATAGTGTTGATGCGCACATTTTTATCTTTCCCATAAAAATATCCAAAACTACGAGCAATAGATTCCAAATAGGCTTTATTATCTGCCATATCATTGTAATCAGGGAAAGTACGTTGTGCAGCGATATAGGTAAGAGCAACAATACTTCCCCATTCGTTCATTGCGTCGTTCTTATGAAGAGCCTGACATACTTTGTGGAATGAAAGAGCTGATACATCCCAACCTTTAGCATAAAAATCATAATTGGATTCTGTGTAAGGAATATTCTTACGTACATTTACAGACATTCCTATGGAATGTAATACGAAATCCAGTTTCCCTCCAAGTATTTCCACTGCTTTAGTTACCAAATTTTGTAAATCATCCATACAGGTAGCGTCAGCAGGAATTACTTGAGCTCCTGTTTTTTCTGCTAATTCATTTATTTTTCCCATACGCATAGCTATAGGGGCATTAGTAAGGACAAATTGTCCCCCTTCTTCATGTACACGTTCAGCTGTTTTCCATGCTATGGAATTCTCATCTAAAGCACCAAAGATGATACCTTTTTTTCCTTTTAGTAAATTATACATATGATATTTATTTAAGTTGTATCGCACAAAAGTAATAATTTTATTTTAAACAGCCACTATTTTATAGTAAAAAAAGTAATTTTACTTTTTTTCAAGCATTCTTTTAATATTATTAAGTTTCATCAATGCTTCTATAGGAGTGAGATTATCAAGATTGGTGTTCATTATTTGCTGTTTTATGTTTTCCAAAAGAGGATCATCTAACTGAAAAAAACTTAATTGCATTCCTTCTTTATTGGTTAATTGTTCTTTATTACTTTCTAATTGATGACTATTTTCTAATTTCTTTAGCACATTATTAGCTTTCTCTATTACATATTGAGGCATTCCTGCCATTTTGGCTACATGAATACCAAAACTGTGTTCACTTCCTCCTTCTACAAGTTTTCGAAGGAACAGAATGCTTCCTTTGACCTCTTTTACCGAAACAGAGAAATTTTTTATACGAGAGAATTCATTTTGCATTTCATTTAACTCATGATAGTGAGTGGCAAAGAGGGTTTTTGCATGAGTAGGATGCTCGTGTAAGTATTCAGCAATAGCCCAAGCAATGGAAATACCATCATAGGTACTGGTGCCTCTACCTATTTCATCTAAAAGAATAAGACTTCGTTGTGATAAGTTATTTAGGATAAGAGCAGCCTCATTCATCTCCACCATGAAGGTAGATTCTCCTTGAGAGATATTATCACTAGCTCCCACTCGGGTGAAAATCTTATCCACAATCCCTATTTGTGCTTCAGAGGCTGGGACAAAACTACCTATCTGTGTCATAAGAACTATGAGAGCTACTTGTCGTAATAAAGCAGACTTACCACTCATATTAGGTCCTGTAATCATCATAATCTGCTGTGAATCATTGTCCAAATAAATATCATTAGCTATATAAGGTTGAGTAGGAGGAAGTTGTTTCTCAATGACAGGATGGCGAGCCTGTTTAAGATTGATAGTGAATGATTCGTCCAATTTTGGACAGATATAATGATTTTCTATTGCTAAAGTAGAAAATCCACAAAGAGTATCTATTTCACCTATGATAGAGGCTGTTTGCTGAATAGGTGAAATATAGCGAATGATCTCAGTAATAAGTTTAGAAAAATATTCTTGTTCTAAAATAGTAATTCTCTCCTGAGCATGAGTAATTTTTTCTTCATATTCTTTTAGCTCTTCGGTAATATACCGTTCAGCGTTTACAAGGGTCTGCTTACGAATCCAATGATCAGGGACTTTGTCCTTGTGAACATTGCGTACCTCAAAATAGTACCCAAATACATTATTATTATCAATTTTTAAGGAAGAAATATGAGTGTTTTTTATTTCACGTTCAAGCATCTGGTCAAGATAAGTCCTCCCCGATACAGAAAGATTTCTCAACTCATCCAGTTCTGTGGAGAAATTCTCTCTAATAACATTTCCCTTTAAAATATTTACAGGAGCTTCTTCATTTAAAGTTTCTTCTATTCTATCGCATAAGTCTTGCAAATTGTGAATTTGTTTTCCTAAAGAATTTAGGTATGAGCTATTGGATTCCATAGCAAGTTTTTTGACAGGAAGGATAGCTGTAAGAGAATTTTTAAGATAGATAACTTCTCGTGGAGTAATTTTTCCTGTTGCTATTTTAGAAAGCAAGCGTTCTATATCATTTACTTTTTTAAGATGATCACGTACTTTTTGGCGAATCTCATTGTTTTCTACGAAAGTAGCTACTACTTGATGTCTGTTTTGTATTTGAGATAAAGAGGTCAAGGGAAGAGCAAGCCATCGTTTTAGAGTACGACTTCCCATGGGGGATAATGTTTTGTCAATAATATCTAATAAAGATACTGATTCTGTGCTTTGTCCACTATAGATTTCAAGATTTCGAATGGTGAATTTGTCCAGCCATACATATTCACCATTCATAATGCGCTTAATGGTGATAATATGTTGTAATTGATGATGTTGTGTTTCAGATAAATAATGTAAAATAGCACCAGCACTTAGGATACCATTATGCATATCTTCTATAGCAAATCCCTTGAGAGAATTGGTGTTAAATTGTTTAGTAAGAATGTCGTAAGCGAAATCTTCCTTATATACCCAATCTTCTAATCCAAAGCAATGAAAATGAGTTCCGAAGCATGTCTCAAATTCTTTTCGCTGTTTCTTAGCAATAAGTATTTCGTTAGGCTGGAAGTTTTGTAGAAGTTTATCAATATAGGCATTGTCTCCTTCGGCAAGGTAGTATTCTCCTGTGGAGATATCTAAGAAGGAAATACCATTATTAGTAGTATCTAACCAAACCGATGCTAAAAAATTATTCTTATTAGCTTGAAGGATATCGTCATTTAGAGCAACACCGGGAGTTACTAATTCTGTAACTCCTCGTTTTACGATAGTTTTGGTAAGTTTAGGATCTTCTAGTTGATCACAAATAGCCACACGAAATCCTGCTTTGACTAATTTAGGGAGATAACTATTAAGAGAATGATATGGAAATCCTGCTAGTTCCGTTTGTTCTCCTCCATTATTTCGGTTGGTAAGAACAATTCCCAATACTTGTGAGGTTTTGATAGCATCTTCTTTGAAAGTTTCATAGAAATCTCCTACTCTGAAAAGTAATAAAGCATCAGGGTATTTAGCCTTTATCTGATTATACTGTTTCATTAGAGGAGTCTCTTTGTCTGTTTTAGCCATAGTTCTAATTGTTTAGATATTATTATCTTTTGGAAAGGATATTAAAAAAAGGGATTGATTAAAAGTCCCTTTTTCTAATTAATTTAAAATCTTATAAAATGACATTTATTTGTTTCGCTTGATGCTTCCAAAGGGGTCTTCTAATCCTTCTTTTGCTTTTTCTACCTCTTCTTTTACTTCATCAATTAAAGAGGTATCTACCCCTGCTTTCTCTACACTTTTATTGATTTCATTCTTAATTTCAGAAGTAGCATCTCTTAATTGGCGCATTCCCTTGCCTAAGGTACGAGCTATTTCTGGAATTTTATCTGTACCAAAAAGCAATACAGCCACAAAGAGAACAAAAAACAATTCGGGAGTACTTATGAATAAAGGTACCATCTATTGTATGAAATTTTTTGCAAATTTACAAAGATTTTGCAGGAATGAAAGTAATTTGTCAAATTATTTTTTATACTTTTGCCATTGCTAACAAAAAGAAACTGAATGGAAATAGAAATAGCAACTTTACTTACTGAAATAGAGAAACTTACAGAGAAAGAGATCCTTGAATTACTTATAAAGAGATACCCACATAAGGTGGTTTTCTCTACTAGTTTTGGAATGGAGGATCAGGTTATTACTGACTTTATTCTTAAAAATAAAATCCCTGTGGAAATATTTACCTTAGATACAGGTAGATTATTTTATGAAACCTATACGACGTGGGAAAATACAAATGAATATTATCATACAGAGATTACTCCTTATTATCCTGATGCCAAAGCAATAGAGAGATATGTAAAGGATAATGGTGTTAATGCTTTCTATAATTCAGTACCTTTGAGACAAGCATGCTGTCATATCCGTAAAGTAGAACCCCTTAAACGAGCATTAGCAGGGAATAAGGTTTGGATTACAGGGCTCAGGGCAGAGCAATCTGCTAACCGCGAGCAAATGAAAATGGTAGAATGGGATGAAACAAACCATATTATAAAAGTACATTTGCTATTACATTGGAGAACGGAACAGGTACTGTCTTTTCTTCGTAAAAATGGAATACCCTATAATCCTTTGCATGATAAGGGTTATCCTAGTATTGGCTGCGCTCCCTGCACCCGTGCTATTAGGGAAGGTGAGGATTTTCGTGATGGTCGTTGGTGGTGGGAGAGCAAAACCAATAAAGAGTGTGGGTTACATATACATAAATAGTTATTCTTTTTCTATCCATGTCTTAACTGCATAGAACATCTCAGCAGAAAAGACATGTCCAGAGGCAAATGTTTGATAAGAATATGGAATGTGCAAATTCTTGAGAAAATTGATAGTTTCTTCAGCCCACTCTAAAGGAATCAATTCATTGGAAAAACCATGTAGTAGACATATTTTTAGGTTTTCGAAATTGTTCTTTTGGTAACCAAAGTTGAGGAGTTTTTTATCTATAAAGCTGTTAATAGCCACTACACGCTGAACCTTTTCAGGGAAAGAAATGGCTATAGAAAGGCTCAAAATTCCTCCTTGGTCGAATCCTAAAAGTGTAATATTCTTCATATCGATATTAAACCTTTCACAAGACTGATTGATAAAAGTCAAAAGTTTATTTTGAGTAGCTTGTGCTTGAACAATGTCACACCACTGGGAAGAGGCAAGTTCTATGGCATACCAAAAAAATTGTGTTTCTGATAACCCATATGGAGCTTGGATAGAAATAACAATATACTCCTCTGGGAGTTCGTTGGCTATAGAAAAAAATTCCTCTTTATTTTGACCATAACCATGTAACATAAAAATGGCAGGTGATTTACCATTTTCCTGCTCTATAATAGCAGGCCTTACCAAATAGTTCAAAGAAAAACCTTTCATTTTGGTAGGTGAGAATAAAAATTGTAGAACTTAATTGTATGCCTGTATTAATTGAATATAGGTAATTAGTATTTTGTGTTTGTTTTTTGTTAGGATTTTAAGTATTCTTAAGTACAATTATCTGTATTTATTGCTCTCCTTTAAACCATTTACCTCTTTCAGTGATAACACCAAGGACATTTCCTTTGCATTTTTCACCAATAAAAGCACAATTTTTAGAAGAAGAGCGGATCATTTCTGTAGAAAAAGTAGTTTCTCCATCTATATTAAAGAGAGTAATATCTGCTTTAGCTCCCACTTTGATAGGAGAGGAGGGAAGGAAAAATCTTTTTTTTGCTTTAGTGAGCATTTCAATTACTTTTTCTAAAGAAAAGTGTTGGATAAGGATACCAAAAGCTGCCTCTAAGCCTATGGTGCCAAAATCTGCAAGGTCAAATTCTTTAGCTTTACATTCAATATCAAGCGGATAATGATCTGTGGTTACCATATCAATAGTTCCATTTTCTACTCCTTTATGTAAGGCCTCTACCTGTGCCTTATCACGCAAAGGAGGAAGGACTTTGTAATTGGTATTGAAGTTGTCAAGTGTATTATCTGTAAAATGCAGATTATGTAGGGCAACACTGCAGGTTACATCTAATCCTTTTTCTTTAGCTTGAGCGATAAGGGCTACCGATTGTGCTGTAGATATAGTAGGTATATGAAGCTTTCCTCCTGCATACTCTAAAATAGATAAATCTCGTGCAACAATAATTTCCTCTGCTAAAGCAGGAATTCCTTTAAGCCCTAATCGTGTGGAATTTATATGTTCATTTACGACTCCCTTTCCCATAATGGAAGAATCACAAGGGAAAGAGATAACAATTCCTCCAAAAGGTTGTGTGTATTGTAGGGCTATCTTTAACAAGTTTGCTTGAGGAATACATCTCTTATAGTCTCCAAAGGCAATAGCTCCAGCCCTTTGCATATCATAAAGTTCAGCTAAATATTCTCCTTTACTCTCTGTGGTGAGAGCTCCTATAGGGAAAACTTGTGTTATAGCTCCTTCTGTAGCCGTTTTTAAGTAGCTAATTTGACTACGGGTTTCAGTAATAGGATGTGTTGTAGGATTAAGTATTATTTGTGTAAAACCACTCTCAGAGGCAACCTGTACTCCATGAACTAAGGTTTCCCGTTCTTCATAACCAGGTTCTCCAAAACTCACACTACTATCCGCCCACCCTTGTGATATATAACAATTAGAAATAACATCACAATCCTCTGAAGGAGCAATCTCATGAGCAATCTGGATGATAGCCCCATTCTCTATAAGAATATCTTGTGTCTTCTTATGAAAGGAACTATCTCTGTCTATGATAGTTACGGATTTTAATAGTGTTTTCATTTTATGAAAAAATCTAAGTAGCAAATGTAATCAATTTTTTTATAATCACAAACATAAAATAAGTTTTTAAGTATAAAAATGACGAGAATATCTTTTTATATGTAAAAGAATATCAGAAACTATAACAAAGATAAATGAATAACAAATATAAATAAATATTATTCTCTCATTTATTTTGTGTAATGGATGATAATAGTAAAGTAGAATAGTTAAAAATATATTTATTATTGAAACCTATAAAATAATGAAAAACATTTGTAATTTTGCAACAGTCTAAATAAAAATATTATATATGATTTTTCAAAGAAATTTATTATTCATTTTTACATTTTTGTGTGGAATGTCATTGTATGCACAAACATACAAGATTAAAGGGAAAGTCCTGGATGAAAACAAACTTCCTATAAAAGAGGCTTCTGTTAAAGATATTTTAACAGGTACTTATGTATTTACAGATAAGGGAGGGAATTACTCTTTAGAACTGCAAGAAGAACATCCTACCTTGCAGGTAAGTAAGGAAGGATATACTACTATTGAATTCTCAGTAGTACTCCAAAATAATGAGAATAGAGTTACCTATGTGGAAACAATCTTGAAACATATTCAAGAGGATATTTCAAAGGTGGTGGAATTGCAACCTGTGATAATCTCTGATAATCCAAGCCTTGTAGCTAACTCCGTGGGGTTGGCAAAGATGAAATTAGACAAGATAGCAGGAGGGACTAACTTAGCTGATCTCAAAGATCTTACTACTCAACGTTCCCAAACGCTCAAGGATGCACTCCAAAGAGAACCTGGAATTATTATTCAGGATTTTTTCGGTGGGAATGACCAACCACGACTCAATATCCGTGGTTCAGGTATCCAGAGCAATCCTCAATCTCGTGGGGTGGCACTCTCTCAAGATGGAATCCCTATTAACTTTGCTGATGGTTCTTATATCATTGGTGTACTGGAACCCCAAGTAAGTAATTTAGTAGAGATATATCGTGGTGCCAATGCTTTAGAACATGGAGGGGCTACTTTGGGAGGTGCTATGAATTTTGTAACTAAAAATGGCTATAATGCTTCTCCTTTGAGTGTAAAGATGGAAGCAGGTAGTTTTAATTATTTTAATAGTAGTATTTCTTCAGGGTTTTCATCAGGGAGAAATGATCTCTTCGTAGCATCCTCTTATACCCATAGTGATGGTTATCGTACCTATAATAGCTCTAAGCGCTTTAATGCCTTGCTCAATGTAGGTCGCAAATTCACCGATAAGTTTGAGGCACGCCTTTATGCATCTTTCACTGATCTCTATTTTGATATACCGGGGCCCCTCACTCGCTATCAAATGGAGACAGATAGTAAACAAATTAATAAAGCCCCTAAGCAAACATTCCCTTATGCATTTGGTCCTAATGTGCTTCGAGATAAACCAAATAGAAGTAGTAAGATTGCACGTTTTGGAACCAAATTTGCCTATCAGATAAATGATAATAACTTTTTATTAGCAACTCTCTACTATCAATATGCCGATGATGCTTTCACTTATCCTATTGCCAATGGTATTCGTCAGGATTTCAATAATGACTATGGGGTACGCCTCTCTTACACTAATACTACAGAGAAGAATGATTTTACTCTTGGATTGCAGTACAGTCAAGGTCTTATGCACCAATCTCGCTTCCACAACGATCGCGGTAATTTCGGAGCACTCTTTGCCAAACAGGATCTGACTGCTAACCATGCTATAGTTTATGTTTCTGATACTTACAAGATTACGACTTCCTTCTTAGCCAATGTAAGTATACAAGGGAGCTATGATACCCGTAAGGTAGAGGATAAGTTTACAGGAGCTAAGCGCCCATTCCTTTTTGTAACACCTAATGGCTTGCAGGCACGCGCATTACCTAATCCCAATGCAGTTACACCTGTCACAGGTGATTTCTCTTACAGTGCGATAAATCCTAAGGTGGGGGTTATCTACAAGCTAACGGATCGTGCACAGGTCTTTGCTAATTTCTCTCGTAGCTATGAACCACCTACATTCTTAGAGATCGTACGACTTACAGGAAGTGCAACGCCTAATCCAAACCGTCCTCCCGTACCTCCTGTGGTTTATAGCAATAGTTCCAACGTGAATTCAGGACCTACTACTATTACTATCTCTGACCTAAAGGCACAAAAAGCATCTACTGTGGAGCTTGGTACCAAAGGAAATATTGGACAAGCCCTCGTTTGGAATGTAAGTGCTTATCACTCTTGGGTGAAAGATGAAATTTTCACCATTGCTGATGGAAGTGTTGGCGTAGGAGGAAATACAGTGAATACCCCTTATAGAACTATACACAGAGGAGTAGAAGCAGGTTTGAAATCTATATTTTTGACAAATATTTTTTCTTCTAAGGAGGATTCTTTTACTATTTCAGTCAATTATAACTATAGCGACTTCTTCTTTGACGGTGGCGAGCTTAAGGACAACCAAATTGCAGGAATTCCTACGCATTACGTCTTTGGAGCACTTACCTATAAGCATCCAATAGGTATCTTTGCCGAAGTGAACCTCGAATCGCTTCCTGTAAAGACCCCAATTGACCACAAGAATACTCTTTATCAAGATCCTTACAGCCTTGTAGGGGCACGTATTGGATATAAGAAAGGACAATGGACATTCTTCTTACAAGGTAACAACTTAGCCGATAAGGTATATGCCTCCAGCTATCTTATCCAGGCTGAGGTTACACCCCCTCCTGCAAGACTTACACCTAAACCTGTACCAGATGATAAGACAAACTTTATTCCAGGGGTAGGAAGAAACATTATAGGAGGACTTTCCTTTACTTGGTAGTTGATCCTTTTCACATTTTTCATAAACTTTGTCAGCCTAAATCAAGGTTGACAAAGTTTTTTTGTCTAATAGAATTAAAAATAGTATCTTTGCGCTCTGATAGCAAGTACTATGAAACTGATAACTTTGCTGGAAACAAAAGGGATAAACTCACAACCTCTACAGTATTTCAAACCTCGTGGAGGCGTTATTCTCATGGACGACAACGAGCGTGAGGAAATCCTTCAGTGGATAGCACAGTACGACCTTGGCTTTGAGCTACTGCCCCTGTTCTCCAACCAAGAGAGTGATTGTATGGCTATCTATACCACAGGTTTCCTAAAAGGCAAAGTGGTAATCGTAAGGCACGATGAGGCGGTGTTTGCCCCAACATTCAGGAGCTTGGACTCTTTTCTCAAGGCTTATGAAAAAGCAGCCAAGCAGGCCGATTTTTATGATTGGGATGATATAGAGGAAGAAGATTATCCTATTACAAAGGAGAATGAGGCAGAACCCATTGTATTACAAGAATGTTGGCAGTATATAAAAGCAGCCAATTTTATCTCCGATGTACAAAAAGAAACGATACAAACCATGACCATTTGGCTTACCCCTCCTTCTCAGTTGGACTCCTTATTGCCCTTTGTCCAAAAGGAGTTTGCTCTTAAAGAAACTCTGTTTGTAGTGGCTTATGCTATAGATGCATTAGGCATTACCCATCAGTATACGCCTGCCAAACCTTTGATAGCAGAGCTGCTCAAAACAAGGCGATTTGCCAACTATTATAGGCGAGATAGCTTGTATCATGGGGAGTTTAAAGTAAAAGAGACCCTTATAGGAAAAATGGTGCGCCCACTGCTTAGGGTGATCACCGTTCCTTTTATGCTATTGAGTCTTCTTTTTGTAGAGCTTATAGATAGGTTTAAGAAGAAAAATAAAAACATTAAAAATAGTATCTGATGAAAAAATATACCGATACAGGCAAGAAAGACACCCGAAGTGGTTTTGGGGCGGGACTTGCCGAGCTGGGACGTAAAAATCCTAATGTAGTGGCTCTTTGTGCGGACTTAGTAGGTTCGTTGAAAATGGAAAAATTTATTGAAGAAAATCCTACCCGTTTCTTTCAAATAGGCATTGCTGAAGCTAATATGATGGGAATTGCAGCAGGGCTTACCATAGGAGGAAAAATTCCTTTTACAGGTACCTTTGCCGCTTTTTCCACAGGACGTGTGTATGACCAAATACGTCAGTCTATTGCTTATTCTAACAAAAATGTAAAAATTTGTGCCTCCCATGCAGGACTCACTCTCGGTGAGGACGGTGCTACTCATCAAATATTAGAAGATATTGGGCTGATGAAGATGTTGCCTAATATGGTGGTTATTAACCCTTGTGATTATAATCAAACCGAAGCGGCTACCCTTGCCATTGCGGACTATGTAGGACCTGTGTATCTGCGTTTTGGACGTCCTGCTGTACCTAACTTTACCCCTGCAGACCAAACCTTTGAGATAGGAAAGGGTATCTTGCTCAATGAAGGGAATGATGTAACTATTATTGCTACAGGACATTTAGTATGGGAAGCACTCTTGGCTTGTGAGGTCTTGGAACAAAGAGGTATCTCAGCAGAAGTAATAGATATTCATACTATTAAGCCATTAGATGAAGAAATTATTCTAAACTCTGTAAAGAAAACTAAAGCAGTTGTAACTTGTGAAGAACATAATTATTATGGTGGTTTAGGTGAGAGCGTAGCTCGTATACTGGTGCAACACTATCCCGTACCACAAGAGTTGGTAGCAGTCAATGATACTTTCGGGGAAAGTGGTACTCCATCCCAACTGATGCAAAAGTACGGCCTTGACAAAGAGGGTATCCTCAAAGCAGTAGAGAAGGTGCTAAAAAGAAAATAAGATGCTAAGAGAACAACTCCAAAAACTCTTCCCTGACCATAAGGAGGAAATACTTCCCGGAGAACCTACCTCTAATATCTGGCTACAGGACAACCCTCTTTTGTGTAAATACGAAAAGCGCAAGGGTAAACCCATTACCCTTATTGAGGGCTATACAGGTGCCGATGCCGATTTCAAAATATTAGCTAAGGAACTCAAAGTCCGCTTAGGAGTGGGAGGGGCTGTAAAAGATGAGAAAATTATTATTCAGGGAGATTATCGAGATAAAATAATGGATTTCCTGAAAGAAAAAGGATTTAAGGTAAAGCGAGTGGGAGGGTAGACTTTTTAATAAGATAGCTTCATAGCATCATAGAGCACTTAGTGTTAAGAGTGTTTATACATGCTATTGTTTGATATAAATATGTTTTTACAATTGCTAATTTCAGAGGATGAAAGTGATAAGAAAATACAAAGTAGAATAACAATGAAAAAATTTATAGTTGGGCGTGTGAAAAGCACTCGTTATGCTTTGCAAGGTTTTTGGTTATTAGTTCGTACGGAGGATGCTATTATTACTCATAGTATTGGTTTTGTGCTTTTTATAGGTTTAGGGATATTTTTTAAGATTACTTTTACTGAATGGATGTTTCAGCTATTAGCTTTTGGAGTTCTATTAGCTATAGAGGGGCTTAATACAGGGTTAGAAAAATTATGTGACTTTGTTCATCCTGATTTTCATGTTAAAATAGGAGAGATAAAAGATGTAGCTGCAGGAGCAGTTACCATGATATTTTTTGCTGTGGTAGCAGTATTAGGATTTATTTATATACCCTATTTGATTAGGTAAAAAAATTAAAAAGTAAAGTTGTGCCAGTGAGTATGTGGGAAAAATTGTGTATTAGTATAGGGCATATCCATTGTATCTTAGAAAGATAAGAATATTTTACGTATTATCTATTATTTACCTGCTCCGCTCCTTTTAATACTGCTTCTTCTAAGGATTTTTTGTAGAGGATGATTTTCTCTTGGATCTCTTTATGGGCGACACCTAAGATTTGGGCAGCGAGGATACCCGCATTCTTAGCACCATTGAGAGCAACAGTAGCTACGGGAACACCTGCAGGCATTTGTAAGATAGAGAGTACTGAATCCCAACCATCAATAGAATTTCGACTTTTGATAGGTACCCCAATTACAGGAATAGGTGTAACAGCAGCTAACATTCCTGGCAGGTGGGCAGCACCTCCTGCTCCTGCAATAATTACATCAATCCCTTTTGTGTGGGCAGTTTTCCCAAAAGAAATGAGTTTTTCTGGGGTACGGTGAGCAGAGACAATATCTACTAAAATAGGGATTTGTCTCTCTTTTAAGAAATCAATGGCCTCTTGCATAATAGGAAGGTCACTTTGGCTTCCCATAACTACAGCTACTTTCATTACTGAACTATTTTAATTAAAAAGCAAAGATACAAAAATAATAATGAATGGTGAATGATTAATGGTTAATTAACATTACTCAATATAATATTAATAGCTTTTTTTATTGTTAGAGTTCTTATAAGAATGATACTAATATCAAATCACTATGACAGAAGGAAATTTCACAGATTATGTAAAAGTATATGTCCGATCAGGCAATGGAGGAAAGGGTTCTGCACATTTGCATAGAGAAAAATTCATAGAAAAAGGGGGACCTGATGGAGGAGATGGTGGACAAGGTGGTAATGTAGTTATTCGTGGAAATAAAAATCTTTGGACACTTATTCATTTTAAATTTCAACAGCATTTTAGAGCAGAGCACGGTGGTGATGGCGGTGCCAATCGCAGTACAGGTGCCGATGGAGAGAGTGTATATTTAGAGGTGCCTTTAGGGACTATTATCAAGGATGCTCTTACTGGAGAATCTCTTTTTGAGATTACTGAAGATAAAGAGGAGAAAATAGCTTTAAAGGGTGGAAAAGGAGGTTTAGGAAACTGGCATTTTCGCACCTCTATCAATCAAACACCTCGTTATGCACAACCTGGTTTACAAGGTGAGGAAAGAGAGTTATTATTAGAATTGAAAGTCCTTGCTGATGTAGGCTTAGTAGGTTTCCCTAATGCAGGAAAATCTACTTTACTTTCGGTATTAACTTCTTCTAAACCTAAGATAGCAGACTATCCTTTCACTACCTTGAAACCTAATTTAGGAATAGTTCAATATCGTGATTATCATTCTTTTATTATAGCTGATATTCCAGGTATTATAGAAGGAGCTTCTCAAGGAAAAGGATTAGGATATTATTTTCTGCGGCATATAGAGCGTAATTCAGTGTTGTTATTTTTAGTGTCCTCTGATAGTAAAGATATTGTAGAGGAATATTATATTTTACTTTCTGAACTAGAAAAATATAATCCGGAACTTCTAGATAAACAACGAATTCTTGCTATCTCAAAAGCTGATTTATTAGATGAGGAACTTCGAAATCTGATGATGAAAGAACTTGAGAAATCTTCTTTGAATATTCCTTATTTGTTTATTTCATCTGTGGCACAACAAGGGATTATACAGTTAAAAGATAAGCTATGGCAGATGCTTCAATAATTATGTTAAATTGATTGGTGTAAATAAGTTGAATAGTTATAAAATGTTAATAATAAGTGTAAAAATAACTTTTTTTTAACTTGTGAGATTATTTGATACTCATTTTTTTCGCTTAATTTTGCCCCACTTAAAACAATAAAAATATTTAGGAAATAATGAAAAGAGCTATTGTTGATTACAAAAAATTGACTAAAGACATTTTAGCTCTCTTAGTGGAGAAGTATCCTGAGGGTTACCAAGACCATGATGTGATCAAATTTAAAAATGCCAAAAATGAGACAGTAGAGGCTCTTGAAGTACGTACAGAGGATACTATTTATTTAGTGAAGGTAAGTACTCGATTGGCTAGTTCTATGGAACGCTATTATGAAGAAGATGAGGAAGATGCGTATTATGGAGAGGGAGCTATAGAAATGCCGAAGGAAGATGAAATTACTTTTAAACCTAGGAGAGAGGCTTCTAAAATGATTCCTCCTATAATAGAAGAGGAAGAAGAGGAGGATAGCTATAATGATAATTATGATGATGAGTTAGAAGAGGAAGAAGAAGAATAGGATGATGATTAAGTAAGAGATAATTATTGATCATAATTAGTGGATAGTTTTTTTTCTCATAAATGTTGTGTGTAAAAAAAAAATATATTAACTTTGCCGCCGATTTAAAATACATAATAATCATTTAAATAATATTGGAATGTATCTAACAAAAGAAATTAAAGCTGAAATTTTTAAAAAGCATGGAGGCAGTGAAACTAATACAGGATCTGCTGAAGGACAAATCGCTCTATTTACGCACCGTATCAATCATTTAACAGAGCACATGCGTATTAATCGTAAGGATTATAATACACAGCGCTCTTTAGTAAGACTTGTAGGTAAGCGTAGGCGTTTACTAGATTATCTAAAAGAAAAAGATATTGAAAGATATCGTACTATTATTAAGGAATTAGGTATCCGAAAGTAGTTTTGTTATTGAACAAGAGGGGCTTTTTGCCCCTTTTTTTATGAAAAGAAGCCATTACAATCTTGAAAAGTAGTTTTTCATTGGGATAGACGTAATACAACACAACACTATTTGTTTCATTTTAATAAAAAAAAATTATGATTCCAGAAGTAAAAAAAGAAATCATTGAACTTGGCGATGGACGTACTATTTCCATTGAAACAGGTAAATTGGCTAAGCAGGCAGATGGTGCTGTAGTGGTACGGATGGGTAATGCAATGCTCTTGGCAACCGTAGTTGCCAATAAAGAACCTGGAGAAGGAGTTGACTTTCTTCCACTTACGGTAGATTACCGTGAGAAATTTGCGGCAGCAGGACGCTTTCCGGGTGGATTTTTTAAAAGAGAGTCACGTCCTAGTGATCAGGAAATACTTACCATGCGCTTGGTAGATAGAGTGCTACGTCCCTTGTTTCCTGAAGAATATTACTGTGAAGTACAGGTAATGATTCAATTAATGTCTCATGATGAAAATGTAATGCCTGATGCCTTGGCAGGACTTGCTGCTTCTGCATGTTTGGCAGTTTCTGATATTCCTTTTGATGGTCCTATCTCTGAAGTACGTGTAGGACGTATTAATGGACAATTTGTTATAAATCCTAATGCTAAAGAACTTACTCAATCTGATATGGATATTATGGTAGGTGCCTCTAAAGAGTTCGTCGCTATGGTAGAAGGAGAAATGGATGAGGTTTCTGAAAAGGATATGGCAGATGCTATTCGTTTTGCACATGAAGCAATCAAAACACAGATAGAAGCTCAAGAGCGTTTAAAGGCTAAGGTAGGGAAGGTTCTCCGAGCTTATGAAGTACCTCAGGAGAATAAAGAGGTTGCTCAGAAAATATATGATTTTTGCTATGATAAGTGCTATGCCATTGCTAAGGAGAATACTACCAAGCATGAGCGTAATGACAAGTTTGATGCTGTAAAGGAAGAGTGTAAGGCTCTATTTACTGAAGAAGAATTGGAAGAATATAGCGCTTTAGTGAATAAATATTTTTCTAAAGCACAAAAGGAAGCTGTTCGTAACCTTATCCTTAATGAAGATATTCGTTTGGATGGTAGAAATACCAAACAGATACGTCCTATATGGTGTGAGGTAGGCTACCTTCCCTCTCCTCATGGTTCTTCTATTTTTACCCGTGGAGAAACACAAGCACTTGCTACTGTAACTTTGGGAACTTCACGTGAGGCTAATGTTATAGATATTCCATCTGAACAGAGCGAAGAACGTTTCTATTTACATTATAATTTCCCTCCTTTTTCTACAGGAGAAGCGCGTCCACTCAGAGGAACTTCTCGTCGTGAGATAGGACATGGTAATTTAGCACAACGAGCTCTTAAGCGTATGATTCCAGAGGATTGCCCTTATACTGTAAGAGTAGTTTCTGAAATTTTGGAATCTAATGGATCTTCCTCCATGGCAACAGTATGTGCAGGTACTTTGGCTCTGATGGATGCAGGTATTCAAATGAAGAAACCTGTATCAGGTATCGCAATGGGGCTTATTACTGATGGTGATAAATATGCAGTACTTTCTGATATTTTGGGGGATGAGGATCATTTAGGAGATATGGATTTTAAGGTGACAGGAACAAAGGATGGAATTACAGCTTGTCAAATGGATATCAAGATTAAAGGGCTTACCTATGAGATTCTTGAGAAAGCTTTAGAACAGGCTCGAGAGGGACGTATGTACATTTTAGGTAAAATTACCGATACTATAGCCGTACCTAATCCAACCGTAAAACCACATGCACCTAAGATTATTCGTCTTGAGATGCCTAAAGAATATATTGGAGCCTTTATTGGAACTGGAGGTAAGAATATCCAAGACTTACAAGAACGTACTAAAACGACTATTGTAGTAGAAGAATTAGGTGAATTGGGTATAGTGGAAATCTTAGGTACTGATACTGAAGGTATCCAAGAGGCTGTAGATGCTGTATATCATGTGTCTTTTGAACCTGTAGAAGGAGAAATCTATAAGGTAAGAGTAGCGCGTTTGGTTGACTTTGGTGCTTTTGTGGAATTCGTTCCTGGTAAGGATTCTCTTTTACATGTTTCAGAAATAGCATGGGAACGAGTAGAAAAACCTTCTGATGTGCTTAAAGAGGGTGATATTATTGAGGTGAAATATCTTGGTATAGATCCTAAAACTAAGAAGACTCGAGTATCTCGTAAAGCACTTCTTCCACGTCCTGAGCATCTCGAAAAGAGGGAAAGACCTCATTCTGAAAAAAAAGATAAAACTTCCCTTAAGAAAGATAAGAAATAGAAGTTTTAGTACATATCTTTGATTTTATTAGAGTACCTTTTCTTTTTCTAGAGAAGGTACTTTTATATTTATAATTCCTTATTAATTAAGTTATAATATAAGGTTACTCATAGCGGATAAGTTCAGGGACACTATAGTTAAAGTTTGGGAGCCTGAAATCTGTGTTTCCAATACCCATAAACTTCTGTATACCGTTGCCTACTCCAGGTACTCTTGGCATAAAAATGAAAGAGAATTGGAAATTTCCCAAAGGAATATAGTCATTGGTGATATAGAAACCAATACCAAATTTAGTGAATACTTGATCCTTAAAAAAGGAAGTGGAAGGTTCTCCAATGAATCCTACATCTGTTGTCAGAAAAGGGCTTACACGGAATCCCCATATGGAAAAGGGTGAATAAGATTGAGTTTGTGCTGTGAAAATAGACTTATGTGTACCTGAGAGTGTGGGACTATCAAAGCCCATAATACCTGTGCGTCCATTCAAGGTTATACGATCTTTTACATAATCTATACGAGAGAGACCAATTACAGATCGCCATTTGCCAAACTGTCTGAAGTTCCATTTTCCTAAATGGAATAATGGAGAAAAATAAGTAAATTCCCATTTGAGGGTTGTTTGTTTGTAATCTTTGTTAGAAAAAAAACTTCCTAACTGTACATCTCCGGAAAAATAACCTAAAGAAAAATAATCTGCATACATTATCTTTCCTCCTAGATAGGGTTCCATTTTTCCGAGTTTCTGTTGTGCTCCCCAGAGGAAAGTCAGGGATTTCCCTATGGGGATATCTTCTATGTCTCGATGACGAAAAATATACCTATCCTGTTCATATCCAAAGTAGTTAATCCCTATAGAGGCTAAAAATATATCTCTGCTTGAGTAAAAATGATGTTCATCTAAAAAGGAGGAAGGAGCCTTGAGATAGTCTATCTGATAATGCCGTAAGGATAAGACTAATTTTGTGATATGGTTGGTAGGGGTATATTTTTTTAAGATAGGAAAAGACACACTCCCCCATACTCCTTTTCCAGCTATTTTAAAATTTTGATGATATAAGGAATCACTTTTTAATATAGTATCCTCAAAAGTACGTGAATATACATTAATTCCTCCTGCCCAACGTGTATATATAGAGTAATATGGGCGAGTAAGTGACCAGTATTTGTAGTAATGTTTGTCAAAATCAAAAGAATAGCCTATAGCAGTATTAAGTGTACTGGCATAAATATTGGGAATTTCATAGTCAAAACCAAAACTTGGGCGTGCATTTCCTGAGAATTCTTGGCTATATCGAGCAGAAACTTGATGTCCATATCCTAAAAAGTTCCGTTCAAATACTCTTATTGTCCCATGTTTTAATGAACCATCTGCATCAGCATATAGGCTCCAGCTATCTAATATAGATACACTTATATCTACTGAGTCCTTACTTTGGGTAGGTAAGGGGATAATGCGTACCCTACGTATGTAATATTGGCTGCGTAATACTCGCTCAGTTTCTGTAACCTTAGTAGAATCTAAAGGCATGTTGTTATTGAAAAGAAGTAACCGTTTGATTACTTTATTTTTTGTTTTGTTATGGAAAACATTCCCTAATCGTTCCCATTTGTCAGGTTGCTTGGAATTGTCTCGTTCATCATAACCTAAAGGATCATAAGTATCTATATAGATTTTACGAATGATCTTTCCTTGAAAAGGCTTCCACGGACGTTTCTCCTTTTTCTGTATAGGAGCAGAAGGTATGTCCTCTTTTATTGAAGAGAAAAGAAGTTCATGAATTTTTTGAGTAAATTTGTTCTTCTGTGTTTTTAGTTCTATTTTTTTGTAGAGGGTGTCATCTTTTGCTTTTAAGGAGTCGTTTTCAATCACTTTAGTACGTAAAGTGTCTTGTGCCAGTAGCAACTGGCACCAAAAAAAGACTATAAGAGCTATGAAAATAGATAGTTTTTTCAAAAAGGTACAGTAATTTGTGTCTTTATCAGTCGATGAAACTTTCGTACTCCGTTGTGTTTAGTTTAGTACAGGTATAAGGAAAGATTTGTTCATTTTCATTTTTCCTATGGTTATACTCTTCTACTACCCTATAGATATTTCTCCCATTAAGTTGTTTTCGGTTAACCTCTACAAAGTAAAAAGCATTGGTATTGAAGCCCGAAGCCCTTCTATCATAGAAAAGAACTAAGGTCCGTTTATGCTTAGGACAGTGATAGATAACGTGTTTCATTGTAGCCTCTACCAGCTCGTAAGTGTCTTTGAAGTGATATTCTTCAAAGCCCGTTTGTTCCTCCTCAAAAGGTAATTTCTTAGGAAAGACTACCCTCTCTTTTTTCCTTGGCAAGCTAAAACGTACCCAAGTAGTATATCCGTCAGGCGCTCCACAATCAAATCCATGTAGGTCAAAAGGGAGTTCTATCTGGATACTATCAGAAGTAGCAATAAGCATGCCACGAATGTAAAACTCTTGTAAGATACTTTTTTTTAAATAATTATCTTTTTTTTGGTTGAGTATATGTTGGCGTAAAGCCCTCTGATACCCATCAAAATCCTCTCCATATTTGGCTTTGGTTGCCCTGATGATACTATCACTGTGAGATTCTTTTTCAGGTTCTTGAGTAGTCTTCTGCATAGGTGTTTCTGTACTAATGACAGGAGATGTCTTTGTGTTATCAATTATGGTAATTGTTTGATTGGTAGTAATCTGAGGCTTCTTTTGACAAGAAGTTAAAAGGATAATGAGAATAATAGTAAGAGGTTTCATACTATCCTTGCATTTTTTCACCAAAAGCCAGATCACCAGCGTCGCCTAAGCCTGGAACGATATAGCTATTTTCGTTGAGGTGGTCATCTATAGTGGCAATCCAAAGGTGGGTACTTTCGGGGAAATGTTGGCTGACATACTCCAATCCTTGTTGGGATCCGATGACGGCAAAAAGGTGTATTTCCTTGGGGGTGCCCAGTGGCTGGAGGGAGTTATATACATTGACAAACGAACGTCCTGTTGCCAACATAGGGTCGGCTAAGATCAGGATATTGTCCTGCAAGGAGGGAGATGCCAAATACTCTACCAAAATCTCAAACTCCGAGGGAGAACTGTGTTTACGGTAGGCAGAGATAAAGGCATTGTCTGCTTTGTCAAAGGAATTCAATATTCCCTGGTGTAGTGCCAGTCCTGCGCGTAGGATAGAACAAACCACGATCTTATCTTGTATCAGGGGAATGTCCTTTTCCCCCAGTGGGGTGGTGATCCGTTGGGTCTGGTAGGGGAGCGTCTTGCTCATCTCGTAGCTTAGGAGAGCACCTATACGTTCTAAGTTTTTTCTAAAGCGCATCCTATCCTGTTGGACATCAACGCTTCTGAGTTCGGCAACAAACTCTGAAAACAGGGAAGGTGTTTGGTCAAAGGGGTGGATAATCATTTGTTTAAAAATAAATTTTTTTATTACGCAAAATAACGATATTTTTGCAAATAAAACAAGGAATATGTTTAGTAAATTAGCTTATGACATTTTTTGGGAGAGTATCCTGCATTATCATATAGTCGATAATGTGAACCAACCCTTTGAGAATCCGTATGATAGCAAGACTATTGAACACCTATTGTACCGTAAAAACTGGATAGACACAGTACAATGGCACTACGAGGATATCATTCGAGACCCTAAAATTGATCCCAAAGAAGCGCTGCTGCTCAAGCGAAAAATAGATGCATCCAACCAAGATCGTACCGATACCGTAGAGTATATTGATAGCTATTTTCTACACCAATATAAGGACGTAATCCCTAGGATAGGGGCGACTATCAACACCGAAAGTCCTGCATGGGCAGTGGATAGACTTTCTATATTAGCCCTAAAAATCTATCACATGCAACAGGAAACAGAGCGTACTGATGCTACTGCTGAGCATATTGCCAAGTGCCGAGAGAAGCTACAGGTACTCCTTGAACAGAAGGAAGACTTATCCCTTGCTCTTGATCAACTTCTTACTGACATCGCTGAAGGTAAGAAATATATGAAAGTATATAAGCAAATGAAAATGTATAATGATGAGGAGCTAAATCCTATTCTTAGAAAAATGTAATGATATATATTTTCAAGAGATGGGTAATTAATTTTATTTATCTTTGTTATGTCTTAAAATAATAAGTCATTAAAAAATTTTATTTTTTCGGAGAAAGGAAGTATATTTGCACTCTGATTTAAAACAACGAAAATGATTAGGAGAATATTATTTTTTCTTTTTCTAAGTATAAGTTTTACAGCACAATTATCTGCTCAAATACAGAATCTTAACTTAGAACAACTGACTTATATCAATGTAGATCAACTTTCTGATGAGCAAATACAAGCTTTTTGGGATAAAGTGCAAGCACAAGGATATTCTCTTACAGATTTGGAAACAGCTGCTCGTGTGAAGGGAGTCCCTGTTTCTCAGATTAATAAATTACGTCAACGTATTATGTTAACATCTTCACAAAAAGGAAAGAAAGCTACATCATTAGATAAAGCAAATGTTCCTCAACAAGAAATATTTGGACGTACAGGAAGAGAACGATTGAAGGATACTTTAACACCCGTAAAGAAAAGTCGTGTTTTTGGATATGATTTTTTTCAAAATCCTAAGATTTCCTTTACTCCTAGTATCAATGTACCTACTCCTGAGAATTATATTATTAATACAGGAGATGAGCTTTTGGTGGAAGTATGGGGTGCAGCAGAAAGTAGTTCTATACAAAAAGTAGATAATCAGGGTAACATTATCCTTCCTATGGCAGGAAAAATTCATGTAGGAGGACTTAATTTTGTAGAAGCAAAAGCAAAAATTAATACAGCTTTACGTAAAATATATGCAGGAATTTCAGCCCCTGAAGGAAGTTACTCTAAGGTATATACAGGTGTCTCTATAGCTAATATACGTACTGTAAAAGTTAATATTATTGGGGAAGTAGAAACTCCCGGAACCTATTCCTTAAGTGCTCTTTCTACTGTTATCAATGCTCTTTATGCTAGTGGAGGTCCCACTGAGAATGGTTCTTTTCGGAATATACAAGTAGTTCGTGGAGGAAAAACAATAGATCATTTAGACATTTATAATTTCTTACTTAAAGGGTCTCAGGAAGGAAATATTAATCTGAATGATCAGGATGTCATTATTGTTCCTCCTTATAAAAACCAAGTAGAAGTGATAGGTTTTGTTAAGAGAGAAGGTATTTATGAAGTGAAGGAAGGGGAAAAACTTTCAGACTTGATAGATTATTTTGGAGGTTTTAAATCCAATGCTTATAAAGATAATTTAGTAGTAGAACGTATAATAGGAGCCAAACGTGAAGTAAAAGAAGTACCTTACACAGAAGCGGGAGAGTTTGCAATGCAAGGGGGAGATAAATTATTAGTTCACAGATTATCAGATATCTTTCATAACAGACTTAGTATTACGGGAGCAGTATACCAACCGGGTAATTATGCTTATTCGGAAGGAATGACGGTTCTGGATCTAATTAATAGGGCGGCGGGAATACGTGATGAGGCTTATCTCAATAGAGCTATTCTTTTTAGAACAGTAGATAGGGTAGATAGACAGAGTATTCATTTCTCATTGAGAGATATTCTGAGTAAAAAACAAATAGTTGCCTTGCAGCCTAATGATAGTTTGCATGTATATGGAAAAGATAGTTTAAGTATAAAACCTATGGTGCGTATAGAGGGAGCTGTACGTAAACCTCAAAAAATTCCTTTTGCAAAAGGAATGCATCCGGAGGATTTAGTAATTATGGCAGGGGGGTTTATTGAAGGCGCTGATAATACACATTTACAAGTAGCACGACAATTGAATGATACTAATTTTAAAACGATTAGTAAAGTATATGATGTCATTCTCTCTCAAGATAAAACTACAGAAACTATAGAGCTAGAACCTAATGATATTGTAACAGTACATTATCAAAAAGGATATGTTCCTCAACAAATTGTTAAGATAGAAGGAGAGGTTACTTATCCGGGATTCTATGCAATCCTATCAAAAGAAGAACGAATTTCAAGCCTTATAGAACGCTCTGGAGGATTTGCTCCTTATGCTTATATAGAAGGAGCTACTTTAGTAAGAAAGAAAGGAAAAGAGAAGGATGAAAAAACACAAGAGAAACAACTTAATGAACTTAAAAAAATAGATAAAGAATTATCAGTTATTAAAACTAAAGATACTTCAGAAAATAGTAAAAATGAAAATAATGAAGATGTTAAAAGTATTAAAAAAGAGAATAATGTAGAGAGTGAAGATGAACTCTCAGAATATCGTGTAGGAATTAATCTTAGAGAGATAATGGAGAATAAGGATTCCTATCAAGATCTTATTTTAAAGGAAGGAGATGTACTTATAGTCCCTTCAGAGAAGCAAACTGTAGAAGTAAAAGGATTGGTCTTAGCACCTTCATTGGTACGTTATGAAAGAGGAAAATCTACTCGTTCATACATTAATAGTGCAGGAGGATTCTCTGATAAAGCACAGAAAAAGTCAGTATATGTAATGTATACTAACGGAGATGTAAAAGGAACTAAACATTTTCTTTTTTTTAGAAGTTATCCTAAAATAGCTCCAGGAGCTATAGTTATAGTACCAGAGAAACCAGAGAAAAAAGGTCTTTCAACTACGGAGACAGTGAGTATTACTACTGCTTTAGCTACTTTAGCTGTTTTAATATACAATACATTTAAGTAATTGATAATACATTGAATATGAATCAAGAAATACAGAGAGAAGATGAAATAGATTTAATAGCTCTTTTACAGAAAATATGGAAGGGGAGAAAAACTATTCTAAAATATTTTATATTATTTTTTCTAATAGGTGTTTTTATAGCTATATTTTCTAAGAAAGAGTATACAGCAACCTCTTTAGTATTAGCACAAGAAAGTAATTCATCAACAGGGAATTTATCAGGATTAGCCTCCTTAGCAGGAATTAATATTAATTCTTCAACTTCTGAACTAATCTCTCCTAAATTGTATGCTATTGTCGCTAAAAGTATTCCTTTTCAGAAGAAAATGATACAAACTCGTATTCAAGTTCAAGAAAATAGAGATTTTGTTACCTATCAAGAATATTATCAAAAGCATAATAAGACTAATTTTTTAGATATAGTAGGAAAATATACTATTTTTCCTTCTCTTATTATGGATAAAGTATCTCCTAAAAAAGAGAATTTTTCACAATATGCAGTAACAGAAAAGGACACAACAGGAGTTTATAAACTTACTCCAGAAGAAAAAAGTCTTTTTGAACTTTTGGAAAGTCAATTGAAAATTACTAATAATGAAAAAGATAATACAGTAAGTATTTCTTTTTCAATGGACGATCCTTTGGCAGCGGCACAAATGCTTGAACAGGCTAAAAATTATCTACAAGAGACAATTATTGAATTCAAAACACGCAAAGCAAAAAAGCAGTTGGAGTTCGTTCAAAAACAATATGAAGAAGCAGAGAAATCTTTTAAGGAAAAACAAATTCGATTAGCTGCTTTTCAGGACAGTAATAGGGGGCTTATTACAGCAATTCCTATGACCCGACAATCACAATTACAATCGGATTATAACCTAGCTTATAATCTTTATGTAGAATTAGCAAAACAATTTGAAAATCAGAAAATAAAAGTACAAGAAGATACACCTGCATTTATTACTATAGAACCTGTAAGTGTTCCTTTGGAAAAATCAAAACCTAAAAAAGGGATGATTATTGCTATTTGGAGTTTTTTGGGAATTATAATAGGAATTGGCATTATTTTTGGTAAGGACTTTATGAAAGCTATGAAGAATAGATCTTTGTCAGTAGAAGAGTAAATATAGAAATTATTTTAAAAAAGATATAGATTTTGAAAAGAATTAATTATGAGTTTGAATAAGAATTCTGTTTTAGGATATGCTACTTTGATAATGATTTTTTTTGGGTTAATATTATTAGGGTTAGGTATATTTCGTTATAAAGATATTGCTGGTTGGGGATTTGCTGCTACGGGGATAGGCTTTTTAGCTATAGCATGGGTATTTGATTCTTTAAAAGGTAGAGTATAATAAGGAAAATATCAGATTTAGAGATGAATGAATTTCAACCTATACCTAAGGCTTATGAGTGTGAGCCTTTATATTATAGAAATTACTTAATAAATGGGAGGCTTATACAATGGGATGGAGCCTATGATAAGGTATATTCTACAATTTCTTCTACAGAGAAGTATGCCCCTACTTTAGTAGGAGAAGTGCCTCATTTGAGCAAAGAACAGGCACTTGAGGCTCTTCAATCTGCTGCTAATGCTTTTGGAAAGGGAAATGGGCTTTGGGCAACTATGAGAGTAAGAGATCGCATAGAAATATTGGAGAGATTTACTGAGCAAATGAAAACCAAGCGAGATGAGGTTGTACACTTAATGATGTGGGAAATAGGAAAAACAATTAGTGAATCTCAAAAAGAATTTGATCGAACTATAGAATATATCTATGATACTATAGAGGAATATAAAAGACTTGACAGAGAGAGTGCTCGTTTTCAAAAAAGAGATGGAATATACGCTCATATACGTAGAGGACCTCTTGGAGTTGTACTATGCTTAGGTCCCTATAATTATCCATTGAATGAATCCTTCGCATTATTAATTCCTGCCTTGCTTATGGGGAATACAGTTATTTATAAACCACCTAAATATGGAGTGTTACTCATTACTCCTCTACTGGAGATTTTTAAAGATTGTTTTCCTAAAGGGGTTATTAATATTATTTTTGGTCGTGGTCGGGAGATAGCAGCCCCTATTATGGAGACAGGAAAGGTAGATGTATTAGCACTTATTGGGAATAGTCATTCGGCTATAGCTTTGCAAGATAAGCATCCACATAAGAATAGGTTACGCTTAATTTTAGGTCTAGAGGCTAAGAATCCGGCAATTGTCTTGCCTGATGCAGATATTAATTTAGCTGTTAGTGAATGTGTGGCAGGAGCCCTTACTTTTAATGGACAGCGTTGTACGGCATTGAAGATCATATATGTACATAATAGTATTAAGGATGAATTTCTTTCTGAATTTACCAGGAGAGTGGATGCTCTTCCCTTTGGGAATCCTTGGGAGTTAAATGTGAAACTTACTCCTCTTCCAGAACCAAATAAGCCTCAATATATACAAGAACTTATTGATGATGCTTTAGAGAAAGGTGCTAAAATATTAAATAGAAAGGGAGGAGAGCGCTGTGAGAACTTTATTTTCCCAGCAGTGCTTGCTCCTATTACACCTGATATGAGAGTATATCAAGAAGAGCAATTTGGGCCTGTAGTACCAATTCGTTTTTTCTCTGATATAGACGAGGTACGACAAGAAATAGCAGATTCTCACTATGGGCAGCAAGTAAGCCTTTTTGGAAGGGATATTTATACGTTAGCTCCTTTAATTGATAATTTAGTTAATCTTGTCTGTCGTGTGAATCTTAATAGTTTATGCCAGAGGGGACCTGATGTATTCCCTTTTACAGGAAGAAAAGATTCTGCAGTAGGGACACTTAGTGTGTATGATGCACTCCGTTCTTTCTCTATAAGAACGTTTGTAGCTTCAAAAGATAATAAATATAATAATGAAATCCTTGAAAATCTTTTGAAGACAGGCATTTCTAATTTTGTACATAATGATTATATTTTATAGAAATTTTAGTTTTAATATATTATGAAATTATTTATCATTGTATTGGTTATTTTAACCCTATGTATTATAGGGATGGCTATAAAAATTTGGGCAAAGAAAGGT
Organism: Capnocytophaga sp. G2; assembly: GCF_035282625.1. NCBI lineage: Bacteria > Pseudomonadati > Bacteroidota > Flavobacteriia > Flavobacteriales > Flavobacteriaceae > Capnocytophaga > Capnocytophaga sp. G2. The sequence continues at coordinate 49,526 of NZ_JAYKBU010000007.1, forward strand.
GGTAAATTCTCAGGCACATGTGCTAGCCAAAATCCGCATCTGAACCCAGAAGGTGAACCTTGTAGTTTTTGTGGTAGACTTCCAGATGAAGCAGAATGTAGAAAATCGTAAATAAAAAAAGAATCAGTTTGTTGGAGGCTGATTTTTTTATTTTTAAGTAACGAATAATGAGGCAAAATCCATTTAATTTTCCTTTATTTATTATTCTTTTAGGAGTGATTCTTGGTATTATATTTCAAGATTCATTCTTTGTGATATCTTACTTATATAGCATAATTTTCTCTCTTGTAGGGATAGTATTTCTATTTGCTTGTTTTTATATTATAAAGAAATTTCAAAAGGAATCAATATTTTTATTATCTTTTATAATGGGTGTTTTATTATATAATGCTCATTATGAGCCTAATAATAAAAACCATTATCTACAGAAACTCTCGCCAAATACAGAGTATATTCTTTCAGGGACAATACAAGAAATAAAGGGAAAAAGAATTATAGTCTCTTTACAGAAAGAAGACCAATTTAGAGTGAAAGGGAAAGTTTCTCTTCAATTGAAGGATACACTTTCCCAGAATATAGTGGGAAAATATATTCTATGTTTTACAAGTCTTGCTCCTATATCTCAAGCTAAGAACCCCTCTCAATTTAACTATAAAAAATATATGTGTCGCCAATATATTTATTGGCAAGGAACTCCTCTTTGTTATCAATTAGAAGAGAATCATTCACATTCCATAGTTTTTTTGGCAAAGAAGACACAAATACAATTAGCATCTTCTCTGGATAAATATCCTTTTTCCGATTCTTCAAAAGCAATTATAAAAGCTTTAGTTTTAGGTATTCGTTCGGATATTGATACAGATACCTATCAGCATTATATTGATGCAGGGGCAGTTCATATTTTAGCTATTTCAGGACTTCATATTGGACTTATAACTTTCATACTTACTCAGATAATAAACTTTATTTTTCCTTTTCGACAAAAGAAATTAAAAACAGCAATTATCTTTACTATTTTGCTTGGATATAGTTTTATAACAGGACTATCTGCCTCTGTATTGAGGTCTGTATTAATGTTTGGAGGATATAGTATGGCTTTTTATATAGGAAATGGCAAAGCTCGATTTGATAGTTTAATGTTTTCTGCTTTTATACTTCTTCTGTGTAAACCTATGTTCCTTTTTGAGGTTGGTTTTCAGTTAAGTTATATGGCGGTACTCTCTATTGAACTCTTCTTACCTTTTTTTAATAAATATTGGTTTTATGAAAATAAATTACTGAATTTGTTTCCAAGTATCATAAAAGTGAGTATCGCTGCTCAGATAGGGATTATTCCTTTATCTTTGTATTATTTTCATCAATTTGCAGGTTTATTCCTTATTACTAATATGCTTATTCTACCTTTTTTGGGGATTATTTTGGGTTTGGGAGTAATTGTTGTATTTCTATCAAGTATTCACTCTTTACCTTATTGGTTAGTAGTAAGTTATGATTTTATAATTATATTAATGAATAAGAGTATTGAAAAAATAGCTTCTTATAGAGATTTGATTATCACAGGAGTCTATTTTAATGAAATAATGTTGATTGTCTCTTATATAGTGATGTTATGGGGAGTGTTATATCTGTATTTTAGAAAAATACGCTTTTTATACCTATTACTTATATCTGTCCTTTTGTTTCAAGGTTATCTTTTCTATCAAAAATATGAAAAGAGGAAAATAGATCAGCTTATTGTTTATCAACAATATAAAAAGACAATGATTTCTCATCAACAAGGGGGAGAAGCTATATTTTATCTATCGGATACTATATCACTACCACGAACATATATAAAGAATTTTTGTACTCAGAGGAATATAAAACATTTTCAATATAAACCTATTACAAATATAATTTCTTTTAAAGGAAAACATTTTGTGATAGTAGATGAAAAATTTTATCTGGATAAAACAGATTCTATAGATTATCTTCTACTTAGAAATAGTCCTAAAATTCACTTAGAGAAATTTTTAGAAAAAGGGTCTGTTCCTAAGATAATTATTGCTGATGGAAGTAATTACCCTTACATGATGGAGAAATGGGAGAAAACATGTAGAAAGTATCATATTCCTTTCTATAATACATACAAGGAAGGATATTTTTTATTAGAATAGAAAATTAGAGAAAATATTTTATTATTTTCTCTAATTCTAGTTATTTTTTATATTTTTAATAAGCTTTTGCAAAGAGAACACGTCCCTTAGAGGGTTTCCCTGAATAGATGCAAGTTCCTGTTTCTTCTTTCCTTTCTAAAGGAATGCAACGTATAGTGGCCTGAGTCTCTTCTTTTATCTTAGCTTCTGTTTCAGCAGTACCATCCCAATGAGCAGATATAAATCCTCCTTTATTGTCCAAGATTTCCTTAAATTCCTCATAGGAGTTTACTTCTGTGATATGAGAGTTACGATAAGCTAAGGCTTTTTGATATATATTTTTTTGGATATCAGTAAGTAAGTTTTCTATATGTTCTACTATTCTTTCTCCAGAGATACTTTCCTTAGTTAAGGTGTCACGGCGCGCTACCTCGTATGTATTGTTTTCTAAATCACGTTGTCCCACCGCCAAGCGTATAGGTACCCCTTTGAGTTCGTATTCGTGGAACTTGAACCCTGGTTTTTGGGTGTCATCATCGTCAAACTTCACCGTAATTTCATGCTTCTTGAGTGCTTGCATGAGAGGAGTTATTCTTTGACGAATGGATTGTAGTTGTTCTTCTCCTTTGTATATAGGTACAATGACTACCTGTATAGGTGCCAATAGTGGTGGCAGTACCAATCCATTGTCATCGCTATGGCTCATAATTAGCGCACCCATAAGGCGGGTGGAAGATCCCCAAGAACTTGCCCAGACATAGTCTAATACACCTTCTTTGTTAGCATATTTCACTTCGAAGGCTTTAGCAAAGTTCTGTCCTAAGAAGTGGGAAGTTCCTGCTTGTAAGGCTTTTCCGTCCTGCATAAGGGCTTCTATGCAGTAAGTATCATCAGCTCCGGCAAAGCGCTCTGTCTCGGTTTTTCTACCTCTTATCACAGGTACTCCCATATATTGTTCTACGAAAGTAGCATACACCTCATTCATCTTTTGGGCTTCTTCTATAGCCTCCTCACGAGTAGCATGAGCGGTATGTCCCTCTTGCCAAAGGAATTCAGCAGTACGGAGAAACAAACGTGTACGCATTTCCCAGCGCACTACATTTGCCCATTGGTTAATAAGAATAGGTAAGTCACGATATGATTGTATCCAATTCTTATAGGTATTCCAGATAATAGCCTCACTGGTAGGGCGTACAATAAGTTCTTCCTCCAACTTAGCTTCAGGATCTACAATAAGTTTCCCCTTTTGAGATGGATCTGTTTTAAGGCGGTAGTGAGTGACCACAGCACATTCCTTAGCAAAACCTTCAGCATTTTTCTCTTCTGCTTCAAAATAGCTTTTAGGGATAAAAATAGGGAAGTAAGCATTTTGGTGTCCTGTTTCCTTGAACATTTTGTCCAAAATATCTTTCATCCTCTCCCAAATGGCATATCCATAAGGCTTAATAACCATACACCCACGCACCCCTGAATTCTCAGCGAGTCCAGCTTTTACTACTAGTTCATTGTACCACTTGGAATAATCTTCTGCTCTTGATGTTAAATTTTTACTCATACTAAAATCTTTGGCATAAAAATTGTATATTTGTGCAAAAGTACAAAATATTTTGAAAACAGACTTATCATACTCTTTATTTTTTAGAAAAAGTAAAATATTTATTCTCTAAGAAAATTTGACACTTGTGAGGATAAGTATGAAGTGTGTTAAGAATCAATAACTTAAAAGGATACAAAAATGAAAAAAACAGCAATTATTCGTTATGTCACGGGAGTTTTTTTAACTCTTGTAGGATTTACTTCTTGTGGTATCTATTCAGGAATGGTATATGATGATGGTATTTATGGGGATGAAACTCCTCGTCCTAAATATGAACCCAGAGAAGGAAGTTATCAGCAACCAGAAAGCTATCGTGAGCACCTTAATCAAAAGATAGCTGGCTATAGGGATTTTGAGCGACAAGCGCAACGTCCAGCTCCCTCTTATACACCCTTGACAAATGTGGATGGTTATCGTACTCCTGCTGAACAAAGAGCCCCTTCTTACAATACTTATGGAGGATGGGGAGACAATGCACGTCCTTCTACAATAAATGTGTATAATGGTTATGGAGGATGGGATTATCCTTACTACTGGGGAGCTGGTGCTTGGGGAGGGTACTATTCTTCCTATTATTATCCACGCAGTGGGTGGAGTTGGGGATTCTCTTTAGGATCTTATGATCCTTATTGGAGTTGGCGTTACTATGATAGTTATTACTATCCTTATTATGGATATGGTTACTATTATCCTTACTATGGTTACTATTATCCCTATTATGGATATGGTTACTATTCACCATATTACTATTATTCACCATATTATTATGATAGCCAGAATAATTATTATTATTATGGAGGAAGGAAATATTCCCCTACCTATGGGCGAAGGGGGGATGATAGGCGCTATGAAAACTATAATTACGAACGAAATTCCTCTCACTCTTATGGTAATTATAATAATTCTTATGATAATTCTTCTCGTTCTTATCATGAGAATAATACCCGCTCTTATGATTCAAGGAGTTATAATAACTATAATAATGATAATAGTTCCCGTTCTTATCATGAGAGTAGTAACTATGGGGGAGGAAATAGTAATGGAGGAGGGAATAGTGGAGGTTTCCAAGGCTCAAGAAAGAATTTTTAATTATTAATTTAGAAAGAAATGAAAAAAAATATACTAATAATAATATACTGTTTATTAGGTGGCTTTGCCTCTGCTCAAAACCTTACAGATGGTTTACGTTATTCTATGGAAGAACTTAATGGGACAGCTCGTTTTAAAGCAATGAGTGGTGCTTTCTCTTCTTTAGGGGGTGATCTATCTGCTATTTCACTGAATCCAGCAGGAAGTACTATTTTTGCAGATAGTGAAATTGCTTTAACTGCAGGGAGCCATAGCACACAGAATAAAAGCACTTATTTTGGAACAGGGAAAACGGTCAATTCTTCTGATTTTTCTCTTGATCAATTTGGAATAGTTCTACCAATTTCCCTACTAAGTGATGGTTGGAAGAAAATGTCCTTTGGGTTTAACTATCAACGAACTCATAATTTTAATCCTCAGGATTTGATATACAATGGACAAACAACAGGTAAGAATTTAGGTGATTATTTCCAATATTATGCTGAAGGTATAGAACAACAAAACTTAATGTTACAGGAGTATAATTCTGAAAAAAAACCTTCACAAAGATGGCGATTGGATGATCTCTATAGTTCTTATGGACGTGCACAAAGATTTAGCCCTTATAGATTACGTAATGCTCTTTTGGGTTATACAGTAGGATTAGTGAAACCTTTAAGTGGTAATACTAGTATTAATCCTTCTATGACAGATGATCAAGCTAATGCAGTATTGAATGAGACTACTTATGAGAAAAACATCTCTCCTAATGCTACAACCATTCAAAATATTGAACACTATACAGAGGGGGGGGTGAACAAATATAGTTTTAATTTTGGAGCATGCTATGATTTTTTCTCTTTTGGAATTAATCTTAATACTCATAGTGTGGATTATAGGTCTCTTACTCGTCATAGGGAGACATATTTAAATAATACAAAATCTACGATTACCTCTGCTTATTTTCAAAATGATGTAAAAACAACAGGAAACGGCTTCTCTCTGCAATTAGGAGCTATAGCTGAAGTTGCAAAAGGAGTACGATTGGGACTTACTTATATATCTCCTACTTGGTATAATTTGCAGGATGAAATAGCACAATCATTGAGTGCTAATAATGGTGATTACTATGCTAATCCTAATGTGGTAGCTGTTTATGATAGATATCACTTCCGTACACCAAGTTCTTGGATCGTGGGAGCCAGTTGGGTATGGAATAAACAGCTTATTCTTAGTGGTGATTACATTTATAAAGGATATGGTAAGATATATTACAGTACAGATAACTTAAAATCTGAGAATAGTATTATAGAGCAAACCTTAGGAGACACTTCTGCTTTGCGTTTTGGAGCTGAATATCGTTTCATAATTCACGATAAGGTTAATTTATTCTTGAGGACAGGTTATCGCTATGAGCAGAGCCCTTATAAAACAAACTTGAAGCCTATAGGGGATCTTAATGGATTTTCTACAGGAGCAGGAATAGCTTTCAGAGGTATGCGTTTTGATCTTTCTTATGATATGGCAGAGCAAACTCGGTACCCACAAATCTATGAAAGTGTTTTGACAGATACTCCAAAAACAAATAGTACTTTTCAAACATTACTTCTTTCAGTTACTTTTAAATTATAAAGATTATTGATTTTAGTTTGTTTTCATAATGAAGAGAGGTTGCTTGAAAAGGGCAACCTCTCTTTAATTTTATAATATTCTTTATTCTTTTCCACCAAAGGCTTTTACATCTTTTACAGTTACATCTCCTTCAGAGAGGATTAGTAAACGTTCTACAACATTTCTTAGTTCTCGGATATTTCCTGTCCATTCGTATTGTTCAAGTTGTTCTATGGCTTTAGGTTGGAACTTTTTATGGATTCCTTGTTCTTTGTTTATCTTATCTGTAAAGTAATTAACAAGTAAAGGAATATCATCTTTTCGTTCATTTAACGAAGGAACTTCTAAGAGAATTACTGCTAAACGATGATATAAATCTTCTCGAAAACGGCCTTCAGCTATTTCTCGCTTCAAATCTTTATTAGTAGCAGCAATTACTCGTACATCTACTGATATATCTTTTTCACTTCCTACTTTGGTAATCTTTTTTTCTTGTAAGGCACGCAATACTTTTGCTTGTGCCGAAAGACTCATATCACCTATTTCATCCAAGAAAATAGTTCCTTTATCTGCAGCTTCAAATTTTCCTATACGGTCTTTCACAGCAGAGGTAAAAGAGCCCTTAATATGCCCGAAAAGCTCACTCTCTATTAGCTCAGAGGGAATTGCGGCACAGTTAACCTCGATCATAGGGGATTGTGCACGTTCACTTCCTTGATGCAAAGCACGGGCGACTAACTCTTTTCCAGATCCATTAGGTCCGGTAATAAGTACTCGGACATCAGTAGGGGCTACCTTATCAATCATGGCTTTTATCTTCTGGATAGGCTCACTTTCTCCTATCATCTGATCTTCAGTAGGATTTTTCTTAATATTTTTTGAGTTTCCTTTGGGCTTCTCTTCTTCTGAAGGAACTGTCAAAGCATTACGGATGGTGGTTAAAAGGCGATTCAGATCAGGAGGTTTAGCGATATAATCAAAAGCTCCCATTTTCATAGCCTGTACTGCTGTCTCCAGATCACCATGTCCGGAAATCATTACTATACGAAGGTTAGGATAGAGCCCTTTAGCCTCTAAAAGGACTTCTAAACCATCTTTCTTAGGCATTTTTATATCACAGAGAACCAAGTCATATAGTTCCTTACGGATTTTGTCTATAGCTTCTTGTCCATTGGTAGCCTCTTCTATTTGGTAGCTTTTGTCCTCTTCACTAAGAATGTTATTGAGTACACGTCGTATAGAAGCCTCATCTTCTACTAATAGTATCTTAGGCATGGGATAGTTTTTACTTTATTTTACATCAATGACCAAAGGAAGTATATATTCAGTAGCTACATTTACTTGGTTTTTCTTAGCAGGAATTATAGGAGCTAACTTTTCAGTTTCATTCTTTAATAAACTTTCTAAGGAGGGAAGGAGCTCTTTTGTTTTATCAGACATTTCAACTTCTTTTACGCTGATAATTCCTTCATTACTAATGAGTAAAGTTACTTTTACAGTGTCGGTAAGCGCATCTCCAATAGCTAACTTTTGACTGTTGAGCATCTCTTGATAGTGTTTAGAGAGATTATCTGTAAAGCATTTGAGTTTTTCATCTTTGGTGGTGATACTTTCACATTCCTTGAAAGAAGGATATTCATCAAGTTCCTTTCCCAAGGCAGTAAAACGTTCTTGAGCTAATTTCTTTTCTTGCTCCTCTTTGGTTACAGAAGGTTCTGTAGCATTGTTTTCTTGACAAGCATAGAGGGCAATACAAAGCATAGAAAGTAATATTTTTTTCATACAACTATTTTAATTTAGGGTGTAAAAGTACAATTTTTTTGGCAAAAAAAGTAGCTGTTCAGAGAAATTATATGACTTTAATTATTTATGGGCTTTTTATATAATATGTAACTAACTGTATTTTAATAAATAATAATTGAAAAAGAATAAGCAATAGATATGAAATTAACAATAATTTAATGTTCGTAACTTCTTTATTTTTAGTAATTAAATTTGTAACTTTGCTTAATTTATTTTGATAAAGAAGGGATAAGTTTTCCTATCTGAATTAGTAGTATAAATTAATAAATATGATATATCTTATTGTTTATTTCATTTGTTGGATAATAGCTTTTATTCTTTATAGTTTTGTGGGAGGAGCTAGTTTTCTTTTTTGGTCTTTGTATTCACATCTGGTTATTGGAGTTGGATTTTTTGGAATCTTTAACTTTATTGGTCATACTATATTAAGTGAAAAAGTGGCTAGGACAATAGGCTGGGTTTCTAATGGATTCCAAAAAGAATTAGGATTTGTATCCTTAGGAATTGGCATTTGTGGTATTTTATGTCATTGGGTACGTGATTGTTTTTGGATAGCGACAGCCATTCCTTTTTGTGTATTTCTGATAGGTGCAGGTATTCTACATATTATTGAAATAAAGCAAAAGAATAATTTCAATAAAGGAAATGTTTGGATAATATTACCTGATTTTCTAATGCCAATAACTTTAATCATATTATTTATATCTTTGAAAATATGAATAATTGAGTAAACAATATTCATTGATTAAGAAATTGACTCTTGGAATGGAATAAGAATGGATTAATGTAAAATAAAATTAAACTTCAAAGTTTAGTTTCTAATAAGGTAAGGCTTCTTTCTTATTCTAATTCTCTAAGAAAATCATTTTGCTCCTTTGGATTGAGGTTCAAATCTCTTATAACTTTTTCTTTAGTAGGAGAAAAAGTATAGAAAAAACAAAGTAATACTAAACCTAATAGCCAAGAAATAGCTGTGTGTAAAAGAAAAGCAATAGCAAGGTTAAAGAGAATGGTGCCTTCTATAATGGCATAACGTTGGATGGAATATTTTTGAAAGTCAATGAGCTTTTTATTCAAAGATATTTCTGTAGAAATATTATTTAAGTTTTTCTTATAAAGCCAATTACTAAAAAAAGGAGCAATAATTGAAAGTAATATACCCACAGGAAGTAAAGCACTTTCAGAGGAAAAAGAATAGCTCCAAACTTCTTTTGGAGTAATAAAATAGATAACTGATCCAAAGAACATTATGGAAAATAGCATACCAAAATAAATGGCTTTAGTAGTTTTAAATAAAAGTTTTATATTCATGATTTTTTTCTATTTATTAAAAATCAATTCCTCCGTTATCCTTAGATTTATCGTTATCTGTATCATTATCTTCGGAAATGGGAGCATCAGGATTAGCAGGGTTAAACCCATTTCCACATTCTAAATCCACTACTGATTTTTTAGTAAGCATATCTCCAGGTTTTACTTCCTTTCCCTTATAGAACATTCTTAATACCATATCCTTACCTATATTATTGACATAGGTTACTTTACCTACTGATAAGCCGACTGCTTTTAAGGTAGCATCAGCACTACGATAAGTGATTTGAATTACACGAGGTACAGTAACTTTGGGATAATTAGAAGGGTTAAGAGTTAGGTATATTTTTCGGTTTTTCTTTACCTTTTCATTAGCTTCTGGGCTTTGGCTAATGACGGCATATTTAGGAATTTTGGGATCATAAGTAGCAGAATCAGTTACCTCATAGCGTAGATGACTTTCTTCTAACAGTTTTTGCGCTTCACTCAAGGGCTTTGAGGAGAGATCAGGAACTACAACAAATTGTCCATGCCTTGTCCAGCTATTCAGAGAAAGCAGTATTATATAAACAATTACAGTAATTAGCACAATAGCTAAAAAAATTTGTAATCCCCAGAAACGGAAATCTCTGTTTTTTAAGATCTTTGATATGATGGATTGTATTTTCTTCATGATAAATAATATTTAATAAATATTTCTTTTAGAAAAAGTTATAAGGATGAACTTATTAAATTATTCAATAGCTTTCGTACTTTGTTACTATTCCACCGAGTATTTCCAAACCCCTGAGCTACTACTTTATCTTCTTTATTTATAATATATCCAGAGGGAATCTTCTCAGGATCAAAAGGCATTTTAACTTCTTGAATAAGATAAGTTACTTTAAAAGTGAATTTTCTATCTTGTTGTTTCTGTTCTACAGGCTGGGGAAGTTCATTGGTGATGATGTAGAAATCTATTTTGTTGTGATAATCATCATAAAGCTTCTGAATACCTGTAAGATCAGCAATACTCATAGCTCTCCATGAAGAGAAAAAATAAACAAACTTTACTCTTCCTTTGGATTGAGTAAAAGAAAACTGCCTGTTGTTTTTATCTTTAAGAATCCAATCTGGGTCAATACTATATTGTTTCTCTTGAGGGAGAATTTCCACTTGAGAGGAAAAAATCCTTTGAAGGAGTATCTGTGATTCATAACCTAAATTGGTCACAAAAAATGAGAGAACAAAAGCAAAGAGTAATAGGTTAAGGATAGTACGTTTTTTCATTAAAAAATATAGTAATCTTTTTCGGGGCAAAGGTACATAAAAAAAATGGGATTCAGTTCAAGATGTTAATCTTTTATAGGAATCTGTTTTGCTAAAGGGTGTTTTCTAAGGTGATATTCTAATAAATGTGCCATTTCAGAATTATGCTCCATAGGAGTAAGATACTTTTGGAGAATATTCTTTGACAGATGATAGTTCAGTTCAATGAAGCCATATCCTTTGATATAACCATTTTCCACAAAGATAATACTTTTCTCCTGTACAGTACGTCCTTTGTCCATAATGACAAAGGTTCTATTTTTAAGTGTATAATGTTCAAGCGCTTTATAAACTCTTTGATTATATTCATCAAAGGGTTCATCACCCATGCAAGCTCCCTTACATTGACCGATAGAGTGGTTATAACAATAAGTATGTGCTTTAGAAAATCCATTGAGTTTAGTACAGAGTTGGTAACGTTCGGTAAGTTCAAAAAGTAGATTGAGACCTTCTTCTTTGCTTTCAAAAATGGCTAAATTCTCTTGAGAAGTATTTACAAATTCTATGGAAAGTTGTATGTATCCTTTTTCATTAGTATGAGCTACTAAAACAAAGGGAAAGGATTTTTTCTTTTTCTTTCTATTAAGGAAAGGTTTCTTTTGAAGTTCCTGTGCTTCCTTGAGAGTGGCAATGAGAGTAGTTCCTGTGAGTTCATACATGATCTCTCCTACATGTTTCTGTATATAAAGATCTCTTTTATTTTCAGAAGTAAAATGTTCATTGACACGCTTATAGATATTCTTGCTTTTGGATAGAAAAATGAGCTTTCCTTTTTTGTCATAAATATAATATATTCCTAACTGGTTAGGAAGTGTATCCAAAATGGATAGTAAGTGAGTGTTTAATGAGGGATGTAAATTTTGTTTAACAAACTCAGTCAAAGCGGTTTTTTGAGTATCTTTAGTCAGTAGTAGCTTAAAAAGGTGTACTGTAGCCATGGCGTCTCCATTTGCTCTGTGCCTGCCCAACAGGGGAATACCTAATGATCGAGTGAGTTTTCCCAGACTATAAGAAGATTCCTGGGGTAGCAATCGCTGAGACATCTCTACTGTACAGATAGTATTGCGATGAAAATCAAAACCTAATCTTCGAAACTCCAAGCGCAATATTCGGTAATCAAAAGCGGCATTATGAGCTACGATAATACATCCATCTGTAATTTCTATAATGCGCTTAGCTACCTCGTAGAACTTAGGTGCATTGCGAACCATTTTGTTAGAGATACCAGTAAGATGAGCTACAAAATCATCTATTTTCTTCTCAGGGTTGATAAGAGAAATAAAACGATCAGTTACCTCATTGCCATCAAAACGATAGATAGCAATTTCAGTAATAGATTCCTCATTAAGCTTTCCTCCAGTGGTTTCTATATCTAAAATAGCGTACAATTTTTTCTTTATTTATTGGGCAAAGGTAGGAATTTTAGTATTTTTTGCAAAAGAAAAAACGTTTTATTTTCTTGAGTTTTCTAAATACTTAAAAATAAAGTATTTTTATAATTAAAAAAAGATAAAAAAAAGTATTATTATGTGACAGAAAAATCTTACCTTTGTAGCTTTAAAAAAATATTTATGCTAATTAAGATACTTGATAAAGAGTTCCGCCCTTATATCTCTAGTGAAAAAATAGCACAAGAAGTAGAAAGGCTTGCCAGAGAAGTAGAAGAGCAAATGCATGGGAAAACACCCCTTTTCATCTCTATACTTAATGGTTCATTCATGTTTGCATCTGATTTTATTCGTGCTTACAAAGGAAATTGTGAGGTGTCTTTTGTACGCTTTTCCTCTTATGAAGGTTTGCAAAGTACACATAAGGTTAAGCAACTCTTTGGGCTTCCTTTTGATATAGTAGGCAGAGATGTAGTTGTGATAGAAGATATTGTGGATACAGGTAATACTCTGGAGGAAATCTATAACTTCTTTGCAGATAAAAAGGTAGCTTCCTTACGTATAGTAACTTTGTTTTTCAAACCAGAAGCTTATACAAAGAATTTAACAGTACATCATATAGGATTTTCTATTCCTAATCGTTTTATTGTGGGCTATGGATTGGATTATGATGAATTGGGGAGAAATCTCCCTGAAATATATCAACTAAATATAGAAAATATGAAAAATTTGGTTTTGTTTGGGAAACCAGGAGCAGGGAAAGGAACACAAGCAGCTTTTCTAAAAGAGAAATATGGATTGGTGCATATTTCCACAGGGGACTTGTTCCGAAAGCATTTGAAAAATGATACTGATTTGGGAATATTAGCTCAATCTTATATGGATAAGGGACAACTTGTTCCCGATGAGGTAACGATCCAAATGCTCCAAGAGGAAATAGAAAAGAACCCCAATGCAGCAGGCTTTATCTTTGACGGATTCCCTCGTACCATAGCCCAAGCCGAAGCGCTAGATGCATTCTTGGCTTCTAAGCAAATGAATATCAGTGCAACTTTAGCCCTTGATGCTGACGATGAAGAGCTAATCAAAAGACTTGTAGAACGAGGCAAAGTAAGTGGCCGCTCTGATGACCAAGACGAAGGCAAAATTCGCAACCGCTTTGTAGAATACAACCAAAAAACCGCTCCTCTCATTAACTTTTACAAAAAGCAAGGCAAATATCACTCTATCAATGGTATAGGTTCTATTGAGGAAATCACACAGCGTCTCTCTAAAGTGATAGATGTGTTGTAAAGAACACCTATATAAAATACAAATCTCTAACCTCGATGGTTAGAGATTTTTTATTGTACAGTGGTATAATTTTTTGTATATTTGTCCCCATAGATAAGTTATTCCCTCCCAAGGCACTAATGAAAGCGATCGCCAAAAGGAATGCTATTAGATGGATCTTGGAAATAGCTACACTTACCAAAGATTGGATTTGTGTGGATAGTGAAAAGAGTATTTTTGTTTCTGAAGAAATAAAAAATGAATGGGAGAAAATGAATTTAAACTCTCTTACTTTTTCACTAGTAAGGTAATATATCAGATATGTTGTTATAAAAATAAAGCACTAACAATTAGCATAATATAAAAGCACTAAAGCCTAATTGATAGGAATCGAGCTACAAGGAATATGCCAGTGTAGTGAGTGGATTTTTAGAAATAACTATAAAAATTTTAAAACGATGAAACTATATAAAATTATATTTTTATTTTGGATTTACAATATTTTTGCGATATTTCAGTTCTCTTGGATGGCTGGAAGTTGGTTTGATACGGAAGATCTAATGCAACGAATGGATTATGAAATATACAAACCACCTCTGTGGCAATATCAGGTGTATTATATATTGTTTGGGGTGTATGTAGTGATTTGTTCTTTGTTATTATACCTTTGGCAAAAGAAGATAAGAGATGCTGAAAGAGCTATAATTGTTTAGGTGTTGCATATTATATGGGTATTATTTTTTATATTAGGCTGGATAATTGCTATTTGAAAAATATATCTTTGTTGGTAATGTGTTAAATATACTGTTAAAAAATAAGACATGAGCCGCAAGTTTGCATCAGTGGAGAATTAGATAAAAAAATAATATGAACAAAAGATGTATCTTATTAGTGATCTTTATAGTAGCTATAGGTAAAGCGCAAGTCATCAAAGGCTATGATTATTGTCATGATAATCATACAGAAAAAGTTAATATAGTAGATTTGAAAACCTACCAAGCATTATTGGATATTTGCTATAATTACCCCGAAGATGAGGAGTGTAAACGAGAATTAGAAAAATATTATGATAAACTTAAAGGTGCTTTTTCATTTAAAATAGAATTTGAAAAGAAGAATAACATAGATATTTCTCTTTTTTCCAAAAATGCAGGTGCTAGAATGACTATAGTTTTTGGAGGAGGAAATTCTTCTTTTGGAAATGAGCCTTTAAAAACAGTAAAGATATATGACAGAAAAGGTAGGCTCATAGAAAAAACTTTCTATGTAAGTGATTGTGAGGTAGGTCCTACACGTACTTTTAACCGCAAAGGAAAGCTTATAGAAACTAAATATTATGATGACTACTATTTTATAGGTATAGAACAAGTAAGAAATATTATTCTTAATGCTCTTGGGGTAGATATCTTTGAACCTTACCAAGGAAGATTTGTAAGATGTTTCTTTAGCCGAATGAAGATAGAAGGAAAATACGTTTATTCATTAGAATTTATTAGTCGTGGAGAAGAAGGTTCCGCACGTAAGTATTATATAGATGCTTATGATGGGAAATTTCTTTTTAAAGACATCCGTTATTCTACAAAAAAGGAATATTATGATTCATTTGAATTTCCAAAAGAGAGAATATTTATTCCTATTAGAGATAGTATTGATATTGATAAGTAGAACCTGTTGTGCATTTCAAATAATATAGGCTTTTAGATTGAGAGTTTCTCTATATAATATAAACTTATTCATGTGTTGTATCAATGTTAAAGATGTTATCTTTCTGTATATCATTGTTTTAAATCCTTCAAAATGATTTTGCATAATTGAAAATTAAAAATATGAAAAATCTCAATATAAATATAAGATGTAATATTTATATAGTTCTCCTACTATTTTTATGTTATAATAGTGTATTGGCTACGACAGCTTTTGTTGCGATGCCTGGTACAGGAGGGTTTAGTATTTCTACTCCACATTATATAATTGCTTTTTTTAGAACAATTCCATATTCATTGGCACAATCTCTGTTTTTTGAAGACAGAATAGATATTCCTTTTCTATTCAAGACCTATTTTTATATTTCTATATTGTTATATATCCTTATTCCTTATTTTTTGTATAAGGAAAAGAAAGGGAAACCCTATTTTTATCATTATGATATAGAAGATAAAACCTATTTTATATTAATAGATGTAATAATACTTCTTTTATATGCTCCTTTGTTAATTATAGGGTGTATGATGTTTTCTTTTTTTTCTTTATTCAATATCATTCCCTTATTTTTATTTGTTTTAGGGGTAAGAATATACCAATATAGAAAGAAATTAAACTTTATAGTAAAGTTCAATTTCTTTCAAAAGCATAGAAGATAATATTTTGGGAGGTACTTTTAGAAATCAATAGGACAATCCTACAGCTTTAAGAATGACATTAGCATTGCGATAGGTGATTTGGATTACACGAGGGACGGTAACTTTAGGGTAATTGGAAGGATTGAGAGTTAGGTTTTTCTATTTTTTTTACTTTTTCATTAGGTTCTGGACTTTGACTGAATTTTCAAAGGAAAGAATATTTATTCCTATTAGAGATAGTATTAATATTGATAAATAGAATAAAAACTACAAAAAATGAATCCCCACAAATATATAAGCTACTTGTGGGGATTTGCTTTAGCTATACTTCGTATTTGAGGTTATTAATGATAAAGTCTTGTCGTTCGGGAGTATTGTTGCCCATATAGAAGTCCAATAATTTCTCTATATGCATGGTTTTATCCATCATTACAGGGTCAAGGCGCATATCCTGACCGATAAAGTGCTTGAACTCATCGGGGGAGATCTCTCCCAACCCTTTGAATCGTGTAATTTCAGGATTTTTTAGTTTTTCTATAGCAGCAATACGTTCTTCATCGGTATAGCAATAAATAGTTTCCTTACTATTGCGTACACGGAATAGGGGCGTTTGTAGGATATATACATGCCCCTCCTTGATCAGTTCAGGGAAGAACTGTAGGAAAAAGGTGATCAGCAGCAGGCGAATGTGCATCCCATCTACATCGGCATCGGTGGCAAGGACAATATTGTTATATCGCAGGTTCTCTATGGAGTCTTCTATGTCTAAGGCGGCTTGTAGGAGGTTGAACTCTTCATTCTCATAGACAATCTTTTTGGTCTTCCCAAAGGAGTTCAGCGGCTTTCCTCGTAGAGAGAATACCGCTTGGGTATTGGCATCGCGGGAGGTAGTGATAGACCCTGAAGCGGAGTTTCCTTCGGTGATAAAGAGGGTACTTTCAAGGGCTTGTTCGTGCTTACTATCAGTCAGGTGAATACGGCAGTCTCGTAGCTTTTTGTTGTGTAGGCTCACTTTCTTGGTTCGGTCGCGCGCGAGTTTACGAATATCTGATAGTTCCTTGCGTTCGCGCTCTGCTTGTAGGATTTTTTTCTGTATCTCTTCGGCAATCTCTGGTTGCTTATGTAGATAGTCGTCTAAGTGTTTTTGTACGAAATTGGTAATATAAGTACGTACAGAGGGCATGCCTTCTCCCATCTCAGTAGAACCCAATTTGGTCTTGGTTTGACTCTCAAAAACAGGCTCCATCACCTTGATAGAGATAGCTCCAATAATAGACTTACGAATATCAGAGGCTTCATAAGGTTTGTTGTAATAGTTACGCAAGGTAGCCACAATGGCTTCGCGATAAGCATTCAGGTGGGTACCTCCTTGGGTGGTATTCTGCCCATTGACAAACGAATAATATTGTTCGCTGTACTGGCTTTTGCTATGGGTGAGGGCAATCTCTATATCCTCCCCACTGAGGTGGATAATAGGATAGGCAAAATCTTCTTCATTGTTGTCTTCTTTGAGCAGGTCTTCCAAACCATTCTCAGAGAAGAATTTTTCTCCATTGTATACAATAGTAAGTCCAGGATTGAGATAGGTATAGTTCTTAAGCATCCTTACTACATACTCAGAACGGAATTTGTAGTTCTTAAAGATGGTTCCGTCGGGGACAAACGTTACTAAGGTACCTCTTTTTTCATTAGAGGCTTCCAAGGGAGATTCTTCTTGTAATACCCCCAAGGAGAATGTGGCGCTTTTTTGCTGTCCGTCACGTACGGAAGCTACATAGAAATAGGAGGAAAGTGCATTGACAGCCTTGGTACCTACTCCATTAAGTCCCACAGACTTTTTGAAAGCACGGGAGTCATATTTCCCTCCTGTATTCATTTTGGAGACCACATCTACCACTTTTCCCAAGGGAATCCCACGTCCGAAATCACGTACAGTAACCTTGTTGTCCTCTATACGTACTTCTATCAGCTTACCAGCCCCCATGACAAACTCATCTATGGAGTTATCAATCACCTCCTTCAGTAGGATATAGATCCCGTCATCAGCTGAGGAGCCATCACCAAGCTTACCTATATACATACCAGGACGCATACGTACATGTTCCTGCCACTCAAGGGTTTGTATATTATCTTCTCCGTATTCCATATTGGGTTTGTTAAAATCTATGGGTTCCATTTGTGTTTTCTATAGTTGTTAAGGGTTTGATTCGTTTTTATATTATAACTGTCCTATTTTCAGTAGTTCAAAGCTCTTGGTATGTAAGTTTGCTACAAAATCATAATCAATAAAAGACACCCTATTCCTTATATCTTTGAAGGAAGTATAAGCTATTTTCTGTTCAAATTCTCGTTTTCTTTCTGCTGCACTAAGGATATAGAACTTAGTGTAGAAATCTTGTAACTCGTTGAATTTGAGTAGAGAATTTTGTATATCAGTAGTATGCTCTACTTCAAAGAAAGCGTGAGGGAATTTCCGCTCATTGAACCATATGACATCAATGGTTTTGGCTCTTTTGATCACTTCAGGATAGGTGAAATCTAATATCTGATCTAAGGAAGAGACATTACCTAATTTTCTATCAAGGAATAGTTTATTCTTATCCTGCGGCGGGATATATGTGTGGTATCCCTTGAGATTCCCAATTTCAACCAATAATCCTTGGAAATAGGAATGGGAAAAATCTTGTTCTTTCTTAGTGGATACTTCTAATTCAAATTTCTCTAAAAGCTGCTCTTTGTGACTTTTCAGTGCCCATAGTCCTGCTTTTATTTTGAAAAAGAAGCGTTCGTCCTGAACAATTCGCCTTATGGTAGCAAAAGGCGTTTTGGTTTTCCATTCGGACGTATCTACATGATGATAAAGAAAACCAAGGGTAGCCCATCCTCCGTTTTCTTCCATAATCTTGATAACTTCTTCATGTTGTTTCATGCTATAGTGTTAATTATTCTTCTTATACCCTAATTTGTACCCTACTCCTACTGAGACGAGAGTGAGAGAAAAGCTTGTACTATCACTAAAATCTACACCACGAACTTTGTGACCTGTAATAGGGGTGAGATTACAAGATACACGCATATCGGCGGTGATCACCACTCGCTTGATGTCCCAGAGCACACCGCATCCTACTTGCCCTGTAAGAACGAGTCGGTTAAAATGTGGGGTTACATTCTCATCAGGGGCATTAAACCAACCATTAGTATAGGAGGCATAGGTTAAGAATTTGAGAGAAAAACCTGCTTGTAGGTACCCCCTGAACATACGCTTGCCTTCCCATTGTAGCAGACAAGGAGCATCTATATATTGGAGGGAAAAATGTCTTTTTTCTTCATAGAGGCTTTCTCTATAATAAGGCCCTCTATCCTTATCGGGAATATCGAAGCCACTGAGATGAGTTCCCTCATTCTTATATAGAAGTTCAGTATGTAATACCCAATGCTTTTCTTTGAGAGGAATCCGAGCAAAGACGCCTGAATTGAAAACGCCCCAATTCCCATAGGTGTTGAATTTTTTCCCATCCTCATTATATAAGGGAGAAATAAAAGAAGCATAGACTAATGGATTATTGAGCCGTATCCCAACTGTAATTTGTGCCATACCCACTGTGGAAGTGAGCAATAGCAACAGCAAAAAGATATGTTTTTTCATAGCAGGAGAATTTATTGTTTAGGTAGGCAAAGATATGATTTTTTCTTTTTTTAGCCAAATAAAATAATTTCATATATTTTTGTATCTTTGCAAAAAAATTGCCCCATAATGAAAATACAGATTAAGAATGAAACCAATCGCTTACGTTCAGTTATCTTAGGGACTGCACAAAGTAATGGAGCTACTCCTACACCAGAAGAAGCTTATGATCCTAAGTCATTGGAACACATACTTAATGGTACTTATCCGATAGAGAAAGATATGATTCTTGAGATGGAAGCTTTTGCTGAGATACTCAGAAAATATGAAATACATGTTTACCGACCTGAGATTATAGAAGATTGTAACCAGATTTTTGCTCGTGATATTGGATTTGTTATTGATGACAAGTTTATTAAAGCAAATATTCTTCCTGAGAGAGAGAATGAATTTCAAGCTATTGAATATATAGTAAATCAAATACCTTCTTCTCAACGTATTATGCCTCCTCCTGAGGTACATATTGAGGGAGGGGATGTGATGCCGTATAATGAATATATATTTGTAGGTACTTATAAAGGGGAGGATTATCAGAATTATAAAACAGCACGTACCAATATGGCAGGAGTAAATTTCCTCAAAGAGCTATTTCCTAATAAAATAGTGAAAGAATTCGACCTGGTTAAGTCTAACAATCCTCATGATAATGCACTTCACTTAGATTGTTGTTTTCAGCCTGTAGGTGTTGATAAAGGAATTATTTACAAAGGAGGATTTCGCAGTGAGGAAGATTATCAATACTTAGTAGATCTTTTTGGCAAGGAAAATCTTTTTCATATAGAACGTGAGGAAATGTATCAGATGTTTAGTAATATTTTTTCTATTGCTCCTGATATAGTGGTTTCTGAACGAAATTTTATCCGGCTTAATCAGTGGCTTAGAGCTAAAGGCTTTACTGTAGAAGAAATCCCGTATGCTGAAATCTCTAAACAGGAAGGGCTCTTACGATGCTCCACTTTACCATTGCTCAGGGACTAATACTATCTTTAGATAAATCTTTTATTATGAAAATAAAGCATTTTTGGTATAAATTATATACAAAGCAAGGTCTCCTTTACAAATTCTTTCTTGCAGTAGTACTTGTGGTAGCTATTATTTTTCTCTTACCCAAAGGAAGTAAATTCTCTTATGAATTTCAGGCTGGGAAACCATGGTTACATCCTTCTTTGTATGCTCCTTTTGATTTTACCTTAAAAAAAACAAATGAACAGATTGCTAAAGAAAGACAGTTCACAGAAAGCCAATCGCCCACTTATTTCTTTAAGGATACTACAGTTTTGGCCTCTGTTAAGAAAAATTATTATCAAAAGGCTTTGTCTTACTTTGCTTCCATAGCACCTTCACAACAGGAAAGACTCTTACATAAAGGAGAAGAATTTCTAAAGAAGGTCTACCGTAATGGTGTTTTTTATTCTTCTCAGGAACTTTCTGATAAAGAAATTTTCTTGGTAGAAGGTAATGAAGTCTCTACCTTTACTCCGAATGACTTTTTCTTTCTTAACCAAACAAAGGAGGCTATTTATTCTTATTTTAAGGAAAAGCCTTTTGTAGAATATATGGACACTTATTATGCTATTCTTTCTGAAGTTATGTTACCTAATATTTTTGTTAACGAACATTTTACTCAGAAAACATTAGAGGAAAATCTTAAAAAGATTATTCATTCTTATGGAGTAGTTAAAAAGGGTCAACTTATTATTGAAAAAGGTCAGTTAGTATCAGCCGAAAAACTTGCAATACTTACTTCTTTGCAAAAAGAATATGCGCTGAATAGTTCTGAAAATATAACAACCCTTTCTTTCTTAGGCTATGTGCTTATTGTGACAATGCTTATTAGTATGATTCTACTTTATTTGTATCACTTCAAAGGAGAAATGTTTGCTAATAATAATATTGTAACTCTGATTTTTGTTACTATATTACTTTTTGTTGCAGGTGTTTCTTGGATCACTAAGGCAAATGCGGATTATATTTATGCCCTACCAATATGCATTTTTCCTATAGTAATGAAAGCCTTTTTTGACCTACGTCTGGGAATGTTTCTTTATATCATCACACTTATATTAATAGGGTTTATTGTTCCTAATAGTTTTCAATTTATCTATACTAATGTCATAGTAGCAGGAGTGCTTTTACTTGATACTAAAGGTGGAATGCATTATCGTATTAATCTTTTTATGGTTATTACATACATTGTTGCCGCATATATTGTAACATATCTTTGCCAATTGATGATATCTACGGGAAATCTCCATAATATCCATTATCCTACAATTGGTCTTTTTATTCTTAATGGGTTTCTTACACTTTTTGTACAACCTCTTACCTATTTGTATGAGAAAGTGTTTGGATTGGTTTCTAATGTTTCTCTCTTAGAGCTCTCTGATACTCACAATAGACTGCTTAGAGAGCTTTCTGAAAAAGCACCTGGTTCTTTTCAGCATTCTTTACAAGTGTCTAACTTGGCTGAAGCAAGCGCCTTAGCTATTGGCGCTAACGCGATGCTTGTGCGTGTAGGTGCTCTCTATCATGATATTGGTAAGATGAAGAATCCACTCTATTTTACTGAGAATCAAAAAACTTCTGTAAATCCACATGATGAGCTTACTCCTGTTGAAAGTGCCAGGATTATTAAAAGCCATGTAATTGATGGTATTGAGATGGCAAGAGCTAATAATATCCCAGACCGTATTATTGATTTTATTCGAACTCACCATGGCAATAGTCTTATTTATTATTTTTATAAAAAACAACTGGATTCAGGAGAACCTCTTAATGAAGATGATTTCCGCTATTCAGGTCCCATTCCTTTTTCTAAGGAAACAGCAATCCTTATGATGTCTGATTCTGTAGAAGCTGCTTCTAAAAGTCTTGTTAATCCTACTATTGACGCAATTGATACTTTAGTAGAGAATATTGTTAAAAGGCAAATAGAAGAAAGGCAATTCCTTAATGCTGATATTACTTTTAAGGATATTGAGAAAATTAAAAAAGTTCTTAAAGAAAAACTTTTTAATATTTATCACTTGCGTATTGCTTATCCAAAATAATTTTTTTGTTAAAATATCTTTATTATTGAGCGTATTTGTGCCTTTTTGTTGTACATTTGCGCTCAATTTAGTAGAATTAAGAAATGCATCATTTTATTAATTATCTTTGTATCTTCTACGTACTTATGGTGCTTTTGAGTGCTTTTTGTGTACGTAAAGCAGTAAAATACAAGGTCTTTACTTACCTATATTACGTGGCATCTGCTTTTTTCTTTTTTTATTTCCTTTATTTTTGGAATGAATCTTTTGCAGGTGTTTGGGATGTTCATCGTCAATTTTCCTTTGGACTTTTTCTCTCTTGGCTTTTGTTTGTTACGCTTATAAGTTTGTTTTTTCTTGGGGAGACTCTCATCCGCTTACTCTGTGCTCCTTTCCGTATGAAAAAGGAAGAAGTAATTCCCTCTCGTAGACGTTTTGTCAGCCTTATAGGGATGGGGATTGCTGCTATTCCTTTTGCAGGTATGATTTACGGAATGTTCTGGGGAAAATATAATTTTAGAGTTATAAAGCATACCCTTTATTTTGATGATCTTCCTGATGCCTTTGATGGTTATCGGGTGGTACACATCTCCGATATTCATTCAGGGAGTTTTGACAATGCAGAAAAAGTACAATATGGCATTGATATGATTAATGCCCAAAAGGGAGATGTGATCTTCTTCACGGGGGATTTGGTCAATAATAAGGCAGAAGAAATGATTCCCTGGATATCATATTTCAAACAAATACATGCTAAAGACGGCGTGTACTCTGTGCTTGGGAACCATGACTATGGTGATTATGTACAATGGGATTCACCACAAGATAAAGCAAAAAATTTAGAAAACCTCAAGCAAATGCATGATCAGCTTGGTTTTTGTTTGCTCAATAATGAGTCAGTGTTTCTCTCCCGTGGAAGACAGCGTATTGCTGTAGTGGGAGTAGAAAATTGGGGTGAAGGATTTATTAAAAAAGGGGACTTAGATCAAGCATTGCTTACAGTGGATAGGTCTGATTTTAAGATTCTTCTCTCTCATGATCCCACTCATTGGCAATATAAGGTGATAGATGACCCTAATTTCATTCACTTAACCCTAAGTGGTCATACTCATGGCATGCAGTTTGGTATAGAAATTCCAGGAGTAATCAAGTGGAGTCCTGCCAGTTGGCGATATAAATATTGGGGTGGTGTTTATAAGGAAAAAGGAAAATATATTAATGTAAATCGTGGGTTTGGTTACTTGGCTTTTCCTGGACGTGTGGGTATGCCGCCTGAAATCACTGTTATCGAACTAAAAAAGAAAGATAAAAATGAGCTTTCCTTTGAGGAGAAATAGAAAAAAATTTTATGTTGTTTAGAAAAAGTATCATAATTTTTCAACTGAAAATCTGAAAGATAAAAGAAGAATAACATGTCAGTATTTGGAGATATAATCAGCACTAGTAAGCCTGTGCTTATTGTTTTTTATGCAGGATGGCATTATTTAGCTAAAGATGCCACTGATTCTATTCAGCAAGTAGCCGATTCTTTAGGAGAGGCTGTGCGTGTGATTAGGATTGATATTGATAAAAACAAGGAACTTACCCAAAAGCTAAAAATTAATGGGATTCCCACCTATATGATTTTCCACAAAGGAGAACTCGTATGGCGCACTGAAGCTCTGCAACCTAGTACTAACCTTATCAGTGCAATAAAACCTTTTATAGAATTATAGAAAATGAATGAAATGATTTCATGTCTTGGTGAAGGGTTTACTTCTCTAAGCCAAGAGATTAAGACAATAGCCTCAGATCCTATTTATCTTTGGGATCTTATAGGAACTTTTGTTTTTGGAATTTCCGGTGTTTTGCTTGGTTTAGAACGACGTATGGATGTTTTTGGAATGTTTATTTTAGCTTTCGTTACAGGAGTAGGGGGAGGTACACTCCGTGATGTTATGATAGGGAGTACTCCTGTCTTTTGGATGAAGAACCTCATGTATATCTTTATGATAGGAGTAAGTGTAGTTTTCACTTTACTTTTCAAGACTAAGTTTTCGGCTCACTGGAGTTATTGGCTGTTACTTTTTGATGCTATTGGGTTGGGAGTTTTTACTATTATTGGATTAGAAAAAGCACTTCGTTATGATCTTTCTCCAACTATAGCTATTGTTTTAGGAACTATGACAGGGAGTTTTGGAGGAGTAATACGTGATATTTTAGCTAATAGAATGCCTGCTATTTTCCAAAAAGAAATCTATGCAACAGCCTGTGTGGCTGGAGGTACAGTATACTTTCTACTTAATGGTATTATGGTAGAATATCATGCATGGGTGGTTTTTATTACCATTTGTGTAGTTATCGCTGTGCGTATGCTTTCCGTAAAATATCATTGGGAACTCCCAAAATTCTTAGGCTAAAAGATTTTTCTTTTTCCTTATATAAAAATAGAAACTACTTATCTTTAGTCCTGATTGGGCAAATTCTCTTGGAGAAGCTTACAAGACAAAAGTGAGTAGCTTTTTCTTTTTAGGAAAATCTTTTAAAATAAAAGTAAGGAAATTCTGAAAAAAAACAATTAACTTTGTCCGCTATTTATAACTGAATGAAAAAGGATAAGAATATTATAGTGCAAGGAGCAAGAGTGCATAATTTGAAAAATATAGATGTACAGATTCCTCGTTATAAACTAGTGGTGGTAACAGGGCTGTCGGGGAGTGGGAAATCGTCTTTAGTATTTGATACAATCTATGCCGAGGGACAACGTCGCTATATAGAGACCTTCTCAGCTTATGCCCGCCAGTTTTTAGGAGGACTGGAGCGCCCTGATGTGGATAAGATAGACGGACTCTCTCCGGTAATAGCCATTGAGCAGAAAACTACCTCCAAGTCACCTCGCTCTACTGTGGGGACTATTACCGAGATTTATGACTTTCTACGTCTACTCTATGCCCGTGCATCCGATGCCTATAGCTATCGCACAGGCGAAAAAATGGTTAGCTATACCGATAGCCAGATACAAGAGCTTATTCTCCAAGAGTATGAGGGCAAGGCAATTCATATCTTAGCGCCTATAGTACAATCGCGCAAGGGACACTATCGCGAACTCTTTGAGCAAATCGCCAAGCAGGGTTTCCTCAAAGTACGTGTAGATGGGCAGATTCGTGAAATAGAGTACGGAATGAAGCTGGATCGCTACAAAACCCATGATATAGAGGTGGTGATTGACCGCTTGGAAATAAAGAACAATGATATTACCCAGCGTCGTTTATCCGAAAGTATACAAACAGCTATGCGACATGGTAATGGGATCCTGATGATATTAAGCGATAAGAACGAGACACCTCGTTACTTCAGCCGTAACCTTATGTGTCCTACCACGGGGATTTCTTACCCCTTACCTGAGCCGAATACCTTCTCTTTTAACTCTCCCAAAGGGATGTGCCCGCACTGTAATGGACTGGGTACCATACAAGAGGTAACCTTGAGCAAGCTCATTCCCGATATGTCGCTTTCTATCAAGCAGGGTGCTATTACCGCTATAGGAGCCGAAAAGAGGACTTGGATATTCCAGCAATTGGAAACCATACTTAGGAAGTTTGGACATAAGCTCTCTGATCCTGTAGAGAAACTCCCCAAGGAAGTCATAGATATGATACTCTTCGGGGGAAAGGAAAAATTCTCTGAAAAGTCTGAAGTGATGGGGATTACTCGTGATTTTTCTATTGATTTTGATGGAATTGTTAATTTTATAGAACAACAATACCAAGATATGGAAAGTAGTGCCTCTATACAGCGTTGGGCAAAGGATTTTATGGAAGAAAAGACCTGTCCTGAGTGTGGTGGCTCTCGCTTGCGCAAGGAAGCTTTATATTTTCGTATTGCTGATAAAAACATAGCAGAACTTTCAGCTATGTCCATAGCTGAGCTTATGCAGTGGTTTGATATCCTGCCTGAGAAACTCTCTGTTCGCCAAAAGAAGATAGCTCATGAGATTCTCAAGGAAATTCGTGAGCGCCTGCGTTTTCTCTTGGATGTGGGACTTGATTATCTTTCCTTAGGCAGAAGCTCCAAAACCCTTTCAGGAGGAGAGGCACAACGTATTCGCTTGGCTACCCAGATAGGCTCCAAGCTCACCAATGTACTCTATACCTTGGATGAACCCAGTATAGGTCTACACCAGCGTGATAATGAACGACTTATTAATTCTCTTAAATCGCTTCGCGATATAGGAAATTCTGTAGTGGTGGTAGAGCATGATGCCGATATGATGCTCCATGCTGACTATGTGATAGATATAGGCCCTAAGGCAGGTAAGGGTGGGGGAGAGGTGATTTTCGCCGGTACTCCTAAAGAAATGCTCAAGGCACATACGCTGACGGCCTCTTACCTCAATGGAGAACGTGCCATAGAGGTGCCTGAGGAACGTCGCAAAGGTAACGGACATTTTATAGAATTGATAGGATGTACGGGGAACAACCTAAAGAATGTATCAGTGAAATTCCCTTTGGGTATGATGATTGGGGTAACAGGGGTGTCAGGCTCTGGAAAATCTACCTTAATTAATGAAACACTCTATTCCATCCTCAATGCACACTTCTACAATGCGCTTAAAAAACCAATGCCCTATAAGCAAATCGTTGGTTTAGAGTATATTGATAAGGTGATTGATATAGATCAATCTCCCATAGGACGTATTCCTCGTTCCAATCCTGTTACCTATACGGGTGTGTTTTCGGAAATACGAGACCTCTTTTCCCATACTCCAGAGGCTATGATTCGTGGCTATAAACCTGGACGCTTTAGTTTCAATGTTAAGGGCGGTCGTTGTGAGACTTGTGAAGGAGGTGGTATGAAGGTGATTGAAATGAACTTTCTTCCCGATGTTTTGGTAGAATGTGAGACCTGTCATGGTAAGCGTTTTAACCGAGAAACCCTTGAAATTCGCTACAAAGGGAAATCTATAGCCGATGTACTAGCTATGACTATAGACGAGGCAGTAGCCTTCTTTGAACCTATTCCGAAAATCTATAGAAAGCTCAAGACGATACAGGAAGTAGGGTTGGGTTATATCACCTTAGGACAGCCGTCTACTACGCTCTCAGGAGGAGAGGCACAGCGTATCAAGCTCGCTACGGAGCTCTCCAAGCGTGATACAGGCAATACCTTTTATATATTGGACGAACCTACTACAGGACTGCACTTTGAGGATATAAAAATCCTTATGGAGGTGCTTAACAGGCTCACCGAAAAAGGAAATACAGTGCTTATTATTGAACACAATTTAGATGTTATTAAGATGATGGATTACCTAATAGACATGGGGCCAGAAGGTGGTAAAGGAGGGGGACAGGTAGTGGCTATGGGTACTCCAGAGGAAGTAGCTAAGAATAGGAAGAGCTATACAGCTAAGTTTTTGAAAGAGGTTTTAAAGACAAAAAGATGAGAATAGGATTTGATGCCAAGCGGGCTTTCCATAATTTACGAGGCTTAGGTAACTACAGCCGCGACCTTATTCGTATCTTGCAAGAGAGAACGGATATGGAATTGATGCTTTTTAATCCTTTAAAAAGGAAATTTTTAGGGGTAAAGATGACGGAAAAGACCACTGAGATCAATCCCAAAGGCTTCTTTTGGAAGCGGTTTAAGAGTCTTTGGAGACTTTTTTATATCACAACTCTTGCCCAAAAAGAACGACTTGATATCTATCATGGACTTTCAGGGGAGATACCTATAGGCATATATAAATATGTACCTACGGTAGTTACCATACATGATCTTATTTTCTTGCGTTTTCCTCAGTGGTACAGTGCTTTTGATAGGAAGATACATACCCTAAAGTTTCGCTATGCCGCCCAGAAAGCACAACATATCATCGCTATCAGCGAGCAAACTAAGCAGGATATAGTAGATTATTTTCATATAGATCCTAATAAAATATCAGTAGTCTATCAGGGGTGTCATGCTGCCTTTAAACAAACCTATACGGAGAAGGAAAAAGATCAAGTAAGAGAGAAATATGCCTTACCTGACCGATTTGTACTGAATGTAGGAGCTATAGAGGCGAGAAAGAATGCCTTAGAGATTGTAAAGGCACTCAAAGGTACTGACCTACCGCTGATTATGGTAGGGAAAAAGACTGCTTATTATGAGAAAGTAGAGGCTTATTGCAAGGAAAATGATATGCAATCACAAGTGCGAGTACTTTCTGATGTTTCTATGCAAGAGTTGGCTATGATATATCAAATAGCTACTATATTCTGCTATCCTTCTGTTTTTGAAGGGTTTGGTATTCCTATCATAGAAGCCCTCTTTTCCAAAACGCCAGTGATTACCTCTAAAGGAAGTTGCTTTGAGGAGGCGGGAGGTAGTGGCAGCATTTATGTAAATCCTACTGAACATACTGCTTTGGAGATAAGGCAGGCAATAGATCAACTTCTCGCTTCTTCTGAGCGTATGCAGCAGATGAAAGAGGTAGGCTATAGTTATGCGCAAAAATTCACAGACGAAAAGGTCTGTGAAAATCTTTTGAAGGTATATCAAGAGTTGATTTCCTAAGAGGCTAAGAGAGGTTATTACCAAACTTCTCTTTGACTTCGCCTAACAGTTCTTTGATGCTCTGTTCTTTTTCCTTAGGATAAATCATCAGTACTGAAGCGGTATCTACAATGATATAATTTTCTATACCATCTACAATTACCACTTTGTTAGTATCAGTACGAATGATATTATCAGAAGCATTTTTGAACAAGGTAAGAGCATTGACCACAGCATTATTATTGGAATCTTTAGCCAATTTCTCATGTAGAGAGCCCCAAGTACCCAAGTCATTCCAATCAAACCCTACAGGATACACATAGATGTTGTCAGAGGGCTCCATAATGGCATAGTCTACCGATATATTTTCTGCTTTTCCATAATTATTCTTGATAAATAACCATTCCTCAGGAGTATTATAAACAGCTTCTCCTTTCTTGAAGAGCGAAAATAACTGAGGTTGGAATCTCTTAAAGGCTCTTAATACACTCTCAGTACGCCAGATAAAGATTCCTGCATTCCATAGATAGTTCCCTTCCGCAAGGAACTGTTTAGCCCGCTCATAATCAGGTTTCTCAGTGAATTGAAGTACTTTTTTGCTGGGCTGTGGGTCAGTTTTATCATATTGTATATAGCCATAACCTGTATTAGGAAAGGTGGGCTTGATCCCCAAAGTCATTAGTATATCCTGTGTTTCACATAGGGAAAAGCAGTTTTTTACATTGTCCTGAAATTCGTCTTCTTGTTCTATCCAGTGGTCAGAAGGAGCTACAATAAAGACCGCATTGGGATTGCGCTTTTGAATTTTCATAGTAGCATAGAGGATGCAAGGAGCCGTATTACGCATGGAGGGCTCCAAGACCAAATTTTCGTCGGAAATACCTGCTAATTGTGTTTTTACCAAGTTTTTATAAATTTCATTGGTAGAGATAAGAATATTTTCCTTAGGAATAAAATCAGCTAAGCGTTGATAAGTGCGCTGTAAGAGCGTCTGTCCAGTACCCAGCATGTCATGAAATTGCTTAGGAAAAGCCCAAGTACTTACAGGCCAAAAGCGAGAGCCAATACCCCCCGCCATGATAATGGCATAATGGTTCTTATTCATAGAATTTGAAATAATAAAGTGCAAAAATACAATATATTAACCAATTGAACAAAGAAAATTAGCTATTTTTCTATTTTCAGGTACCAACTGAGTTGTTCTATTTTTTCATCAGGGTATCCTATAGATTGTAACTCATTTAACGAATGGATTATTCCCTTTTCTGAACGGAATATAAGCAGGCTTTCTACCTCTTTATAGTTAAGATAAGGTACCTTAGAGAGTTCTTTCTTGGAAGCGAGATTGATATCTACTTTACTGATTTGTGCAGGAGTAAGTAAGTCAAAATATTTCCATACTTCTGTAATGACTTCTTCGGAAAGCCCATATACTTCATTAAGTTGCTTTCGGGAAGAAAAACCATGTAAACGTTCACGATATCTTACAATACGCTCAGAGAGTTTTTCTCCTATTCCTCGTATAGGTAATAAATCCTCGGCCGTAGCGGTGTTGAGGTCTTTCTTGATGATCTTTGCCGTGGGCTTGTTGTCATAGGAGTTGGGGTAACCTGTTTTTTTCTTAGTTACCCAATCAGGAAACTTAAATAATGGTGTTATAGTGGCTAAGAGTGAATCAGAGACACCTGTTACCTTTTGGAATTCCTTGGCAGAATTGACATACTTACCTGTCTCTCTAAAGGATTGTAAGCGAGAAAGTTCTTCAGCAGAAATACCTAAAATATAAGCTCTGTAATCAGAGATAAAATTAGGGTTAAAGGGATTTAGTGTATATTGTTTGCTCTTCTCTTGTGCTTTTAGGCTGTCAATTCGCTTCTGGAAAGCTATGAAATTCTCTTGAGAAGATGTCGTAGAAGGAATAATATCTATCATGGAATAAGTTATTTGTAGTAATATGCAACAGGTAATGAGTCCTAAAACACCTCGTCTTTGTTGCTTATTCCATTGAGAGAAACCTGAGATAGATTGTTTCATTTAATAATTATATGAATTTTCACTAAGAGATAGCAAATTTACAAAAAAGATAATAGAAAAGCAAGAGAAGAGATAAATTCCTTTATTCTGTTAATTCAACCAGCAAATGTAATTTTTTGGCTTACAAATTTATAAAATAAATCCTTTGTTTTTGCAAATCCTAAAATTTTTCTTGGTCGATTATTAATTTAATGTTGCGTTTTCCTTATATAATTATTTGTAATTTCTTTAAAATCAGTATTCTTATGTAATAGTACTTTTATTTCGTAAATTTGAGTATCTTCTACAGAGGCTACCTATAGTCCTTTTTCGAGTTCTTCCAAGGAAATAACCTTATCTTTATCGAAATATTCTTTTCCTTCTTTCATAATCGCTTCATCAACAAAATTTTAAAAATTTTGAATAGTCATATAAATAATCTTTTTCAGCAAAGATAACAAAAACAAATGATTCCTTGTCTATATTTGTTAAAAAAGTTAAATAACTATATATAGTTTGATATCATCTATTTTTGTTTCCAAAAGAAATTGATTAATAAAACATGACCAATATGTTTTTCCAAAATTATAATATTTCACCATAAGTAGTTGGTTAATAAAATAGTTACTAAACATGATAACTTCACTTACTGAAATTACTTATTTTATTGATTTTTAGATAACTCATAGAAAATGGTAATTCTAAATAGTTTGCAGATATAATAAGTCTATATACTATATGGTTTTTATTATTTTTAATTAGATAAAATTTTTATTAATAAGACAGTATTTTCTATAACAAGTAATCTTAATGAAATAATTAAAATTTAATTTTTAATTTTAGTATTTTTTTAATAATTACACATAAATTAATTTCTACCTTTGCGCCTTATTACAATTTGTATGAATTTATTTGAAACATTGGGGCTAAGCGCACCCCTACTCGAAGCAATTGATGACTTGGGCTTCGAGCGTCCGTCTGAGGTACAACAAGCCGCTATACCTGTGTTGCTTGCTGCCCCTACCGATATGGTAGCATTAGCACAAACAGGAACTGGGAAAACCGCTGCTTTTGGTTTTCCACTTCTTCAACTCATTAACCCTACAGAACATATTACTCAAGGGCTTATCTTGGCACCTACTCGTGAATTATGTTTGCAGATAGCTTCCGAGTTAAAGCAATATGCTAAGTATATGCCACAGGTGCATATTGTAGCGATTTACGGAGGAGCAAGCATAGAGGAACAAGCCCGTAACCTAAAGAAAGGGGCACATATCATCGTGGCCACCCCTGGACGTATGCAGGATATGATGCGTAGAGAGTTTGTTTCCATTACTCATATTAACTACTGTATACTTGACGAAGCCGATGAGATGCTTAATATGGGGTTTTATGAGGATATTCGAGCTATCTTAGCAGAAACACCCAGGGAAAAGAATACTTGGCTTTTTTCTGCTACCATGCCTACTGAAGTAGCTAAGATAGCTAAAGAATTTATGCATCATCCTAAAGAAATTACTATAGGACACAAAAATCAAGCTTCCGACAATGTACTCCACGAATGTTACATTGTTAATGGTCGTCAGCGTTATGAGGCTCTCAAGAGGCTTGCTGATGCTAATCCCTCTATCTTCTCTGTCGTATTCTGCCGTACAAAACGTGATACTCAGGCGGTAGCTGAAAAACTCATAGAAGATGGTTATAATGCAGCTGCTCTACATGGTGACTTGAGTCAAAACCAACGTGATTTGGTTATGAAAGGCTTCCGAGCCAAGCAGATTCAGATGCTTGTAGCTACTGATGTTGCTGCTCGAGGAATAGATGTAGATGATATCACTCACGTAATCCACTATCAACTTCCTGATGAAATAGAAACTTACACCCATCGCAGCGGACGTACAGGACGTGCAGGAAAATCAGGGGTCTCCATGGTTATCTTAACTAAAAGTGAAACCAAGCGTATCAAGACCATTGAACGAATTATTCAAAAGACTTTCGAATACAAGACTATTCCTAGTGGTATGGAAATCTGTGAGATACAGCTCTATCACTTAGCTAATACAATCAAGGATACCCAAGTGAATCCTGCGGTTAATGAGTATCTCCCTGCTATCTACGATGTATTAAATAATCTTAATCGTGAAGAACTTATCCAACGTATGGTAGCCGTAGAATTCAATAGGTTTTATAACTACTATAGTAAATCCAAGGACCTTAATGCAGAGTCCTCTGGAGAAAAATTTTCTTCTACAGAAGGTGAAACACGCTATTTTATTAATATAGGGGAGCGAGATGGTTATGATTGGCGATTGCTTAAGGATTTTCTTAGAGAGAATATTGGATTGGGTAAAAATGATATTTTCAAAGTAGATGTAAAGGATACTTTTTCCTTCTTCAATACTGAGGCAGAAATGACTCAAATAGTATTAGATACTTTTTCAAACTTTAAAATGGATAATAGAGCTATCCATATAGAAATTTCTCAACAGAAATCCTCCGAAGGAAAGAGTAAAAAAGATAAAAAAAATAAAAAAGATAAGAAGCTTCTCCATAAAGGAGATAAAAGGAGAGCAAGTAGGCGTAAAGATTCCTCTGTTATCTCTTCTTCTAAAAGAAAAAGGAGAAAATGAAATAAGGGACAAGAATATTCAAGAAAAAATAAAGAATACGGGATAATAATTGCAGATGTCCCGTATTTTTTCTATTTTTACGGCAAATTTTTTACCTCTATACCTTTATTGATAATTAATTGAAAATAAATATCTTATGAAAAATATTTTTCTGATTTTTTTCTTTATCTTTTTCCTTATAGGATATGCTCAGGAGGAGACGATCATGCGAGGAAATGTCTTTAACACTAAGACAAATTTGCCTTTAGATAATGTAAATATTCTGAATATTAATCAAGTACGAGGAGCTGTTACCAATATTAAAGGGGACTTTGCCATTCGGGCTTCGGTAAATGATACTTTACACTTTTCTTATTTAGGTTTTAAATCTATCAAAATTAAAGTAACTCAAGACATGATTAAGTTTCCTGGTACGCGTATAGGACTTACTGAGTTAGCGTATGCTTTGGAGGAGGTAGTTATATCTCCTTATCGTCTAACAGGGTACTTAGAGATAGATGCTAAATATATGCCTATTAATACTAATAGACAATATAGCATTTCAGGATTGGATTTAGGCTATGAGCCTAGAACACGAGAACCTAATGTAACTGAAAAAGTAGTAGGATCTATTTTCAATCCAGCAGGATTACTTTATAGAGCATTCAGTGGTAGAGCAAAAGACTTACGTAAGCTCAAGAAAATGAAACAGAATGATGAGATTCGTAATATTCTTAATGGAAAATATGATAGAGAAACGCTCTCTGAAATACTGGGAATTGAAAAGGATAAGTTAGAGGATTTACTTCGCCATTGTAATTATTCTAAGGATTTTATAAAGAACTCTAATGATTTACAGTTTTTAGATGCCCTTACCCAATGTTATGAAGAATATAAACTTTTGAATAAATAGAAAATTAATTATTAAAAATAAATAAAATGAAAAAGATTTTAAAAATTGTTGGTATTATCTTTTTAATATTGATACTCACCATTGTTTCCATTCCTTTCCTTTTTAAGAATACGATAAAGGAAAAAATCATGGAGAAAGTGAACGAAAGTGTAAATGCACAAGTAAGCTTCACTGATTTCTCTCTCAGTATATTTAAGAATTTTCCTAATGCCACTGTAGAATTAGGCGGACTAAAGGTTATTAACAATGCTCCTTTTGAAGGTGACACTTTAGCTTATGTGGGAAATTTTCAAGCCAAAGTAAATCTTAAAGATATCCTTTTTAAAAAAGATAATGAACCCTATAGGCTTCTGGGGTTCTCTATTGCTGATGCAGTGGTTAATATACGTATGAATTCGGAAGGAAAAGGTAACTTTGATATCGTCAAGGACACCTCTGAAACTCCTGATAATGAGGAACCAAATAATTTATCTTTTGATTTGAAAGAGTATAGCATTGAGAATTTGCGCTTTACCTTCAAAGATGATACCTCAAAAATGAGTGTAGTGCTTGATAGTCTCTATCACAAAGGGAAAGGAAATTTTGCTGAACAAATACTTGACTTAGAAACTACCACAGTAACAAAAGTATCCTTTGCTTCTGATGGTACTGCTTTCTTACGCAACAACGTAGTCTCATTAGATGCTATCCTAGGAATAGATCTTAATCAACAAAAATATACTTTAAAGAATAATACTTTGAAGTTAAATAACTTAGAACTTAATTTCAATGGTTTTGTACAACTTTTAGATGATGGACAACTCTATGACCTTTCCTTTAAAACTCCCAAAACTACTTTTAAGAATTTTTTAGATTTGATTCCTACTGCTTATACTAAGAGTATAGAGGGAGTACAAACCACAGGAGAATTTACTATTGAT
Source organism: Capnocytophaga sp. G2 (assembly GCF_035282625.1). NCBI lineage: Bacteria > Pseudomonadati > Bacteroidota > Flavobacteriia > Flavobacteriales > Flavobacteriaceae > Capnocytophaga > Capnocytophaga sp. G2. The sequence goes on from NZ_JAYKBU010000007.1 coordinate 85,043, forward strand.
GGGAAAATAGCAGGTAAGTACACCTCTACCTCTATTCCTAAACTTGATATTCAGATGCTATCTAATAATGCTTCTTTTAAGTATCCGTCTTTGCCCAAATCGGTGAGGAATATTGATATAGATATTAAGATAGGTAATGATACTGAAAAAATGGAAGATACTTATGTGAATATCAATCGATTCTCCTTTACTATTGATCAAGATGCTTTTTCTGTAAAAGCACTCCTTAGGAATCTTACCGAAAATATGCTTGTGAATGCTGATCTTAGAGGAACTATAAATTTAGAAAATGTTCAAAAAGCTTATCCTGTCAAGATGGATTTAGATCTAAAGGGAATTCTCAAAGCAGATATTACCACTGCTTTTGATATGGCTTCAGTAGAGAAAAAAGCTTATGAGCGTATCAAAAACTCAGGGAAAGCCTCTTTGGAGAAATTCGTATATTCAGGAGCTGGGTTTCTCCAACCTTTTCATATAGAAAAGGCAGGACTTTCTTTTAATAATAGCAAAATAGAACTCACTGAATTCAGTGCCAAAACAGGAAAAACAGACTTTAATATAAAAGGAATACTTGAAAATTTCTACGGATTTACCCTTCGAAATGAAGTAATTAAAGGAAATTTTAGCCTTGCCTCCAATCATATAGATGTTGGTGATTTTATGCAAACTGATACTCCATCCGAAACTTCTAAACAAGAAGACAGGGCTGAAAAAACTAAATCTGCTACCTCAGGAAATACATCTATCAAAATTCCTGCTTTCTTAGATTGTACTTTGGATGCAAAAGCAAAAAGTGTCCTCTATGATAATCTTACTTTAAATAATGTTTCCGGAAAACTCATCGTCAAAGATGAAAAAGTGAGTTTACAAAACCTACAAACGGATATCTTTGGTGGAAAGACTGCTGTTACAGGTAACGTTTCTACCAGAGGAGATACTCCTACTTTTGCTGTGGACTTGGATATGACTAGACTTAATGTAATGGAATCTTTCTCTCAGATAGAAATGCTTAAAAAAATTATGCCCATTGCTAAAGTTGTAGAAGGATTCTTCAGTTCTAAAATAAATGTAACAGGGAAACTTACTTCGGAGCTTACTCCTGATATAAATTCAATTTCTGGAAATATTTCTGCATCATTATTGGATAGCCATGTGAAGCAAGCCTCTCCTTTAGTTTCTGCCTTAGATGCTCAATTCAATCAACTTAACCTTTCCAAACTTAATCTTAAAGACCTCAAAGCAAGCATAACTTTTGAAAATGGTCGTGTAGTAGTGAAACCTTTTACTATCAAGTGGAATAATAGTACCATTAATGTAGCTGGAACTCATGGCTTTGACCAGTCTATGGACTATAAACTTACCTTTAATGTGCCAGCTAAAATGCTAGGTCAAGATGCTTCTTCCCTTCTTGCAAAACTTACAGTAACTGAGCAGCAAAAGTTAGGAGACATACCAGTGAATGTGAACCTGGGAGGAAATTTTGCTAAACCACAAGTTTCTACTGATATAAAACAAGTGGTCAACAATCTCGCCTTACAAGTAGCTAAAGCACAAGCTAATCAACTTACTGATAAAGTGATGGATAAAGTAACCAATGAAGTAACCAATAAAATTACAGAAAAAATAGGAGGAGATGCAATGAATAAAGCAACCGATGCTATAGGCAAACTTATAGGGGGTAATAAAACTTCAGCTAATCCGACTGACTCTACTAAAACCCAACAACAAGCTCCTAAAGACCAAACTAAAAAGGCAGTAAACAGCCTTTTGGATGGACTTTTCAAGAAAAAAGAAAATACCCAAGAGCAGAAGAAATAAGCTAAAATGAAAGATACAGCAAGGCATCAGGGGATGCGAAATCTTCTGGTACAGCAACTTCAAGAACGAGAACACTATCCCATTTCTGATGAAAAAGTATTACAAGCAATACGAACTATTCCTCGTCATTTATTCTTAGATAGTATTTTTGAAGAAAAAGCCTATCAGGATATTGCTTTCCCAATTGGTGCAGGACAAACAATTTCGCGTCCTCATACAGTAGCTTTTCAGACTGAATTACTACAGGTGAGAGAAGGACAGAAAATACTTGAGATAGGTACTGGAAGTGGTTACCAGTCAGCTGTATTGATAACCCTAAATGTAGAACTTTATACTATAGAGAGACAACAAGAACTTTTCAAAAAAACTAAAATATTCTTTGAAAAAATGGGTTATATCCCTAAGAAAATGCTCTTAGGAGATGGGTATAGAGGATATTTACCTCAAGCACCTTATGATCGCATTTTGGTAACAGCAGGGGCTCCTGAAGTACCTAAAGAACTTTTAGCACAACTTAAAATAGGAGGAAGAATAGTTATTCCTATAGGAAAAGGAGAACAGGTTATGACCGTTCTTGTAAGGCTTTCTCCTACTGAATTCAGTAAAGAAGAATATGGAACTTTCGGTTTTGTTCCTATGCTAGAAAAAATACAGACAAGAATAAGATAAATGAAAAAATAAGGAGTAAAAATTGAAAAAAGGTAAATCAAGCAAAATTACAAATAAAAAACAGAAAATAAAAATAAATTTTTTGTAATTTTTAAAATGTTTTTCATTACCTTTGTAGGATAAAAGGAAGTAATCTATAAAATTTGTAAGATATGAAACAAAGAGTTCCTGTTTCTCAAATTATGTCCAAGGACATAGTTACCCTGACCCCTACACAAACATTGTATGAGGCAGAAGCATTATTCAAAAAACACAATATTCGTCACATTCCTGTGGTGGAAGGTCATAAACTCATAGGAGTATTAAGCCTTACAGATTTGCTTCGTATTAGCTTTGCTGACCTTTCTGATGATGAAAAGCATGTAGACAGTATTGTGTATGATATGTTCACTATTCCACAAGTAATGGCTAAGGTACCTCTTTCTATTTCTCCTGATACCACAATAAAAGAAGCTGCGGAAATTCTAGCAGGACAGACTTTCCATTCTCTTCCTGTTACTGATAATGGTAATTTGATAGGAATGCTTACAACTACTGACCTACTTAAGTATCTTCTAGAACAATACTAATCAAGAGACAGAGTTTTTAATTTGAATAAAGAAGTTGACCAATATAAAAAATCTTGATTTCTTTATTTCCTCTTCTAAAGTAAAAAGATAAGGCTGTTCATTTTGAGCAGCCTTATCTATATCACAAAAGATTATTTCTATTGGAGTGTTTCTTTTAACCAATTAAAGAAGGTACGTTGCCAGAACAATCCATTTTGAGGTTGAAGCACCCAATGGTTTTCATCAGGAAAGTATAGTAACTTACTCTTAACACCTCTAAGTTGAGATGCAGTAAAAGCCTGAAAGCCTTGTTCCTCAGGTACACGATAATCCTTTCCTCCATGAATAATAAGAATAGGAGTATCCCAAGCACTCACCTTTTCAAGAGGATTGAATTCAGTATATGTCCTCTGAGCTATAGAATTATTCTTATCCCAGTAAGGACCTCCGAACTCATGATTATTAAAGAAAATTTCTTCAGTAGTACCAATCATACTTCGAGTATTGAATACACCACAATGAGCAATAAACGTTTTAAAACGCTTGTTATGAATACCAGCCAAATAATACACGGAATATCCTCCATAACTAGCCCCTACGGCTCCCAAGCGAGAGGTATCTACATAAGACTCTTTGGATATATCATCAATAGCAGCAAGATAATCACGCATAGGTTGACCTCCCCAATCACCACTAATTTCAGCATTCCAAGCCACCCCATGTCCAGGCATACCACGTCGGTTAGGTGCTACTACTATGTACCCCTGAGAAGCCATTAACTGAAAATTCCAACGGAAACTATAGAACTGAGTAAGAGCTGACTGTGGACCTCCTTCACAAAAGAGTAAAGTGGGGTATTTCTTTTTAGGATTAAAATTGGGCGGATACATTACCCACACTAGCATATCCTTACCATCAGAGGTCTTTACAGTACGTTCCTTTACTGGACATTTGGCAATATTCTTATATAAATCATCATTGACATGGGAAAGTTGCCTTACCTCCAAATTGGATTTTCTTCCACGCAAATTTACAGTATAAAGTTCTGTAGCTCTATTCATATCTGTACGACTTACAATAAGTAAGTCTCCTGACTGCCCTATAATATCATTGATATCAAAAATTCCCTTAGTAATCTGCTTTGGAAAGGGATTTTTAGCAAAAGGTTCTATTTCAAAAATCTGTTGAGTCCCATCAATAGCAGCAGTAAGATATATTTTCCTTCCATCATTACTCCATATATAACTGAATACAGTATTATCCCAAGTGGCTGTAATATTTATTCTTTTTCCATTTTGAAGAATATATAAGTCATTCTTATCAGCTTCATTACCATCTTCTTTCATACTTAGCCATGCAAGTACTCCATCTTTATTAAAAGAAGGATTTGTATCATACCCCATCATACCTTCTGTGAGATTGGTTGTAGTCTTACTAGCTATATCATACTGATAAATATCAGTATTAGTACTTACTGCATACTGAGTACCTACTTTAGCTTTGGTCACATAAAGTACTTGTTTTCCATCATTACTCCATATATAATCCTCAGGACCTCCAGAGGGTTCTTGAGGACAATAATAGGGTAATCCCTGCATAATATCCGTTTGTACTCCTGTAGCTATATTTTCTATAAACACATGATTATAAGTTCCCTCATTCCATTTATCCCAATGGCGATGATCTAATCCTTCATAGATCCTCCCAGAGGATTTTCCCAAATCTTTATAAAAATCCTTAGCAAGTACAGAGTTGATTTTTACCGTCTTGTCGAATAGTTTAAAACTCTTGTCTGCGTTGAACTTAGTAGTTAAGTTCTCCATTTGTTCTTTGGTGATCGGAATTGGTTTTCCTCCCTTTACAGCGAGCTTATAATACTCCTTTTTGAAAGAATTCTCAGCGATATCTGGTGTGGTAACGCTTAGGAGTACATAATTTTTGTCAGAAGTGAGTCCAATACCGCTCACACGATGTAACTCCCATAATTTCTCAGGAGTAAGCAATTGCTGTGAATACGTACTATACACCATAAATAATGCTAGTATTAGTATAATTTTTCTCATGATATATATAATTAGAAATTTTTCTCATGATTTTTAGGAAAATAACCAATTCACTAGTCAGGAAAACATATCTCTGACTTTTTCAAAAAAACTTTTCTCAGTTTTATCAGGCTGAGGGGTAAAGTTATCATCCTCCAACATTTTTTGGAAAAAACTTTTCTGTTCCTTAGTAAGAGTTCTAGGGGTCCAAACATTTACATGTACCAACAAATCTCCTGTACTATATTCATTAATATTAGGAAGCCCTTTTCCTTTAAGCCGAAGAATCTTTCCTGATTGAATACCTTCTTCTAATTTGATACGTACCTTCCCAGTTGCGGTCTCTATATCCTTTGAAGTTCCTAGAACAGCCTCAGGCATACTTATATAAAGATCTAAATGAAGGTTATCACCTTCTCTCTTAAGGGTTTTGTGCTCTATTTCTTCAATAATAACTAATAAATCACCAGGAATACTATTACTACCAGGAGCATCATTTCCCTTTCCAGGAACTTTTAACTGCATTCCTTCCATTACTCCTGCTGGAATCTTAATAGATACTGTCTCTTCTATATTTTTTAGCCCTTGAGAATCAGCTCCATCAGGTCTCTTGTCAATCACCTCTCCACTTCCTCCACAAGTAGGACAAGGAGAAGAAGATTGCATACGACCTAAAATAGTATTTACTTCACGAATAATACTACCATTACCATGACAGGTACTACATGTTTTATAAGTAACTCCTTCAGCCTTAACTTTTCGCTGTACTTTTACTTTCTTTTCAACTCCTGTAGCAATATCAGCCAAATTGAGTTTTACTCGAATACGTAAGTCACCTCCTTTTACACGATAAGAGCGTGAGTTTCCACCACCAAAACCACCAAAACCACCAAAACCGCTAAAGTGCCCACCAAAGATATCCCCAAAGTTACGGAAAATATCTTCCATAGTACTACTATAACCACCACCCGTACTACCTTCAAAGGCAGCATGTCCAAACTGATCATATTGAGCACGTTTTTGCTCATCACTTAATATCTCATAAGCTTCAGCTGCTTCCTTAAATTTTTCTTCGGCTTCCTTATCTCCTGGATTTTTATCAGGATGATATTCCAAAGCTTTTTTACGGTAGGCCTTTTTTATCTCAGCAGTGCTTGCATTCTTGCTAACACCTAATACTTCGTAATAATCTCTTTTCATCTAAAACATTAACCAAAAGGACTATTGTCCCACAACTACTTTAGGATAACGAATAATTTTACCCCCCAACTTATATCCTTTTTCTATTACATCAATAATTTTCCCTTTCAATTCTGGTGAAGGAGCAGCTACTTGGGTGATAGCTTCATGAATTTCACTATCAAAGGGGTCAGAAACAGAGACCTTGATCTCTTCCAATCCCTTTGATTGTAGTGTTTTAAAGAATTTACTATGAATAAGCTCTACACCCTTTAATAAGTTTTCATCACCTGATTTTGAGATTTCCACTAAGGCTCTATCAAAATCATCTAAAATAGGGAGCATAGCCTGTATGACATCTTGTCCTGCCGATTTAAATAACTCTATACGTTCTCTGGTTGTTCGTTTCTTATAATTTTCAAATTCCGCAAAAAGACGAGTGAATTTATCTTTTTCCTTATGGAGTTCAGCTTCTAAGATGGAAATTGCCTCATCTGCTTCCGCAGTGTTATCAAATTGTTTTCCGGAAAAGTCAGGCTCAGGTGTATTATCTCTTAAATCAATATTTTCTTCAACAGAATTTTCTGGCTCTACAACTAATGGCTCCTCATTGACCTCTTGATGAACAGGGTTACTATCATGCTCTTCATCTATAATTTCAGCATCTTGAAATTCTTCATCATGTATTCCATCAGTATAAAAATCACTATTAGTATTATGGGTATGTTCTATAATCATTGTCCTCAATTTTTTTAAATTTTGTATCAAAAACTTTGCCAAATATAAAAAATGACAAAATGGCAGAATTTCTATTTTTCTCTTTTTCTATGATATCTCCTATGCTTTCTCTTTTTATATCTGAAACGTAAATCATCATAGTAAAGCCCTAACAAGAGGATAACTATAGCAAAAAATAAAGTTTGGAGTCCGAGGCTCATTTCTACATACGCAAAACCTGCAAAAAAGCCTCCTAAAAAGAAGAAAATAACAATAAAAAGACGTAACTTAATACTATTTTTTATCTTTTTTTCTTGTTCTAAATAATTATTTCTTCTTAAATAGAAAAGCTGAGATAGTTCAATGCCTAAATCCGTAAAGAGTCCTGTAAGATGCGTAGTACGTACCGTTGCATTAGAAATTTTAGTCACAAAAGAATTCTGTAATCCCATAGCATAAAGAAGCATAAAAGTAGTTGCTTCGTGCGGAAATTCTTCAAAAATATAGTTCAACAGAATTACCGATCCTAATACTAAACACTCCAATAAGGTTGGGCGAAAGTATTTATTTTGTTTTTTATAATAATTAGCATCTTCTATAAGCCATCCAGAAGTAAAAGATCCCAAAAGGAAACAAACGATATAAAATAAGTAGATTGTTCCTTTCCAGAACTCAGCTATGGACATATCATAGATAAAAAAAGCAAAATGTCCTGTTACATTAGTTGTTAATCTACTTAAAAAAAGAAAACCTGTTACATTGACTATACCTGCCACAAAGGAAAGTACTACAGCTATTTCTAAGTTGTTTTTAGCAGAACGCTTTTTGCCCTGATGCCTAAACATTATGAAAAATATTAGAGTTTCTCAGAAAACAAAACTTATATAGAACTTTTAAATTGTTCCAAGAAACGTATATCATTTTCATAAAAAGTGCGAATATCTCCTATTTGATACAAAAGCATGGCTACCCGTTCTATTCCTATTCCAAAAGCAAATCCATTATATTCATTAGGATCAATTTGACAGTTTGTTAGCACATTAGGATCTGTCATTCCACATCCCATAATTTCAAGCCAACCTGTTCCTTTAGTGATTCTATAATCAATTTCATTATTAAGTCCCCAATAGATATCCATCTCAGCACTAGGTTCAGTAAAGGGAAAATAAGAAGGACGTAATCGGATTTTGGATTTCCCGAACATTTCCTTAGTAAAATATATAAGTGTTTGTTTTAGATCAGCAAAAGAAACATTCTTATCTATATACAACCCTTCTATTTGATGAAAGAGACAGTGAGAACGTGCTGAAATATCCTCATTACGATAGACCCTACCAGGAGCAATAATACGTATAGGAGGACGATTTGCTTCCATATAACGGGTCTCCACAGAACTAGTATGGGTATGAAGTAGAATGTCAGGATTAGTTTGTATAAAGAAAGTATCCTGCATATCACGAGCAGGATGATATTCGGGTAAATTGAGGGCAGTAAAGTTATGCCAATCATCTTCTATTTCAGGACCTTCAGCTATACTAAAACCAATATTAGAAAAGATGTCAATAATCCTATTCTTAATTAATGAAATAGGATGGCGCCCACCTATAGTAATAGGGAAAGCAGGACGTGTAAGGTCATTATTGTTTTGTATAGTCAAATCTTGACCATTCATCTTCTCTTTTAAAGTATTGATCTTAGCTTCTGCTTTGCTTTTCAATTCATTGATAATCTGTCCAAAACTTTTCTTTTCTTCCTTAGGTACTTCCTTAAATTGAGTAAAAAACTCATTAAGTAATCCTTTTTTCCCAAAGTATTCAATACGGAATTGTTCTAATTCTTCTTTCTTCTCAGTAGTAAAAGCCTCTACTCGAGCAATATGTTCCTTTATCTTATCTATAATCATAAAAAGCTAATTTCGTTGTGGTTATATTTTTTCTATTCGACGTAAGTGTCTACCTCCTTCAAAATCCGTCATAAGGAAAGTTTTCACTATTTCTATAGCTTGTTCTTGAGCAGTAAAACGTGCAGGAATAGCTATTACATTAGCGTCATTATGTTGGCGAGCTAAAGAAGCAATTTCTTTAGTCCAACATAAGGCACAACGCACTTTAATATGTTTATTCACGGTCATAGCTACTCCATTTCCACTACCACAGATAACAATTCCATAATCAGCTTCTCCCTTATCCATTATCTCTCCTACAGGATGAGCAAAATCAGGGTAATCTACACTCTTTGTATCATCAGTGCCAACATTTATTACTTGATAGTTTTTCGATAATAGGTAATCAACAATTGCTTTCTTGTAAAGTGTACCTGCATGATCATTTCCAATAACAATTTTCATTAGTCTGTCTTTTAGGGTGCAAAGTTACATTTTTTTTACTACTTTTGAAATTTATTGTAAAGAAAAATTGTATCTTTGCCGTAAGATTTTTTCCCTTGAAAAGGGATCAAAAAACAAATTAGAAAAATTAAAATTAATGAAACTTACCTTCTTAGGTACAGGTACTTCTCAGGGAGTACCTGTGATAGGCATGAATACTCCTGTAGCACGAAGTAAAGATAAGAAAGATAAGCGGCTACGTACTTCGGTTTTACTCTCTTGGGGAGGAGTCAATGTAAATATAGACTGTTCTCCTGATTTTCGTCAACAAATGTTACGACACAAAGTACAACACTTAGAGGCTATTCTCTTCACTCATGAACATGCTGATCATACAGCAGGGTTAGATGATATACGTCCTTTTGTACTCAAACAAGGAGATATGCCTATCTATGGACTTCCCAGAGTGATTGAACAGCTTCGCATACGCTTTGCTTATATCTTCGCTAAAGAGAATCGGTATGCAGGTGCTCCTTCAGTGAAAGTTACTGAAATAGAGGATTATACTCCTTTTCTTCTTTTTGGTAAGAAAGTAACCCCCATTTCCATACAACATGGAACACTTCCTATTATAGGATACCGTATAGGTAATTTGGCTTATATCACTGATGCTAAGTATATAAATGAAAAAGAACTTTCTAAATTTTATAAAGTAGATACTCTTGTGCTCAATGCTTTACGTAAAGCTCCTCATCCTACTCATCTAAACTTAGATGAAGCACTCACTATCATCAGAGAAGTGTGTCCACGTCAGGCATTTCTTACTCACATGAGCCAAACTATGGGATTCCATGCCAAAGTACAAAAAGAACTTCCTTCACAAGTATTTTTAGCCTATGATAATTTAACAATTAAAGTAAAAGAATAAGAGACTCTTTAACAATAGCTTTCCGTATATATTTACTTTATAGGTTGGATACTTATAGCATAGCCTCCTCCATGAGCTGCAATTATTTTGAGCTTACTTTTAGCATTAACTTTTTTCTTCTCTATAGTATAGGATTTAGCATTACTGCGAAAATCAGCATTTTTAGCATCAGCATATATAGTAGCTTCATATTCACGACCTTTATCTAAAAAACTAAGTAATAATTCAGAAGAATGTCCATTTTCATTAGCAGTACAACCTATATACCAGTTATCACTATTTTTATCCTTTCTGGCAATAGTAATGTATTTTCCTGGCTCAGCCTCTAAATATATACTCTTTTGCCAAGCTACGGGTACTTGCTTAATAAATTCAAATGCATCAAGATACTTTTCATAATTTTCAGGTAAATCAGCTGCCATTTGTAAAGGACTATACATAGTTATATATAAGCCTAATTGTTTAGCAAGAGTACTACTCATCTTATGATGATTATTTGGATTAACATTTACTATATCAGTTTCAAAGATACCAGGAGTATAATCCATAGGCCCTCCCTGTAGGCGAGTAAAAGGTAAAATAGTGGTATGAAAAGGTTTTATAGTCTCTAGGGCTTCATATTCCGTACCACGAGCCGATTCATTACCTATAAGGTTTGGATAAGTGCGGCACAACCCCGTAGGACGTACTGCTTCATGAGCATTAACCATAATTTTATGTTTAGCAGCTTCTTTAATAGTATAGAGATAATGATTCACTGCCCATTGTCCATAGTGGTGTTCACCACGAGGGATGATACAACCCACATAACCACTTTTTACTGAATTATAACCGTACTTATTCATCAGTTGAAAAGCCTTCTCCAAATGACGCTCATAGTTGCGTAAAGAGGCAGAAGTTTCATGGTGCATCATTAATTTAACTCCTTTGCTATGAGCATAATTATTCAAGCCTTTGATATCAAAATCAGGGTAAGGAGTTACAAAATCAAATACATAGTCCTTAGAATTGTCAAACCAATCCTCCCATCCTATATTCCAACCTTCCACTAATACTTGATCAAAACCATGCTTAGCTGCAAAATCAATATAATGACGTACCTTTTCATTATTAGCAGCATGAGTTCCATTAGGACGTGTTTTAGTATAATCCACACTATCCAAGTCAATAGTAGGTAAATCATTAGTATAAGCCCAAGAAGACTTGCCTGTAATCATCTCCCACCATATACCTATATATTTTACAGGTTTTATCCAAGAAGTATCTGTTAAAACACAAGGATCGTTAAGATTTAGTATCAGCCGAGATGCTAAAATATCACGAGCATCATCACTAACCATCACTGTACGCCAAGGAGTATGGCAAGGGGTATATAGATAGCCTTTATTTCCTTGAGCATCAGGAGTAAGCCAAGATTGAAATATAAAGTTTTTATCATCCAAATTCAAACTCATACAAGCATAGTTTACTAATGCTGCTTCATGCAGATTAATATATAAACCATCTTGACTTTTCATCATTAGAGAGGTTTGTACTCCCGTAGGCGAAAAAGGTGTCTGACACACATTTTTGATGACAGCTTTAGGCATCTGTGAGCGGATTTGAGAGAGTTTGCATTCAGTATAATCATACTCCTGTGTATCATAATCACCAGGAATCCACCATGCTGTGTGGTCTCCTGACATAGCAAATTGACTAAGTTCTTCCTCAATAACAAAATAAGTTAGCTCTTTTTGCTGTGGAAATTCATAACGGAAACCTATTCCTTCATTATATACTCGAAATCGAATATTCATTTTCCGCTGGGTAGTTGTCTGCTCAAGAGACACTAAAAGTTCATTATAATGGTTTAAGATTTCTTTCTCCTCTCCCCATATAGGTGTCCATATTTCTTTAAAAGTAGACTTTTTCGTATCAACTACTTTGAAGTGTTGGGTAAGAGGTTCAGATTTTTTAATCAAAAAGCCTAATGTGCTTTCCTCAATAACTGATTTATTTTTATAAGTTACCTTATAAGAAGGAGTTCCTTTTTCATTAAGAGAGAAGGAAAGCATGATCTTTCCGTCAGGAGAGATTTGTGTTTGTGCCTGAGTAGAGGCAGTAATATTGGTAAAAAGAGACATAAATAAAGTGATTAACAATTGTTTCATGTGATAAGTATAAAAATTAATTTGAGAAATTTCTGTGGTATAATAATTTATTCTTCTTTTTGAAGAGCATCAACATTCTCTTTTTCCTGTTCTTGCAGAATAGATTTAGACATATCGTCTTTAGCAACAATAAAATACAAACAATTTATTGCCCATCCTATCCAAAACAAATAGAAGCCAAAATGGAACCTTATTTTCATCACTCTATGCATAGTAGTAGTAAAATCCCAATAAGTAGCTATAAAGCCTCCTATGCCTACAAGAAGTAATAGCCAAGCAATTTTTTTAGCAATAGCAAGGGACACAATTGATCGAATAGTGTAGAGCACACCAAAGAGTAAGCACTGTATAAAAAAGAATAACAGAGCTGTTTTCCACCAAGAACGAAAAACCATAAATTGTCGGTACATAGTATGAATCCCAATGCGTCCTAAGAAAGACATCTGAGTAATGAGAATACCCGAGATTACTGATAAGAGAGATTGGAAAAGGAGGAGAGAAGTATTTTTTTTCATATAATTTTTAAATTAAGAGATTATTTAGAAAGTATCCACCCTTCTTTTTCTTGATATCTAGCTTTAAATTTCTTCTGGATAAAATCCTGTCCACCTATTTTCTTACTTAGAAAACTGAAGGGAGTTTCTTTTTTCTGCAGGGTAGCAGTAATGGTAGCATTTTTTTCATTTTTTTGTTCTACATTTATTTCATCAGCTAAAACATATTCAAGAGTTTTGACTTTGGCACGTGTCTCTTTAAGTTCTGTTACATAAGGGAGCGCCTTATCTGTACACTTGATATTCACTACCCATACGCTATCATTCGAGAGCCATTTCTTCTTTACTTTGATCTCTTCTATAGAGATATAATCATCTTCTTCTAACTTTTTAAGTTGTTTGATTTTTTCTCCATCTTTTTGGGTACGATACTTTACTTCTCCCAAAGTGAAGTGAGCAGTTTCATACATAGGTTTTGCCTGCAAGGATTCTTCTACTAATATTTTTGCTTGAGAAGAGGATAGTTTTCCATCAGAACAAGCTATAAGAATTAGAAGACTTCCTAAAATAATAAAAAAATATTTTTTCATAAAAATTTCATTTTTAATTTATTATGTTTATTCAATAACTTGGGTATCATAATAATTACGATAACTTTCATTTTGAGTATAGAGCTCTGTGTGTGTTCCTTTTCCTATAAGTTTTCCCTTGTCCAAGAAGAGAATAAAATCAGCATTTCTAGCTACTGATACACGGTGACTAACAATAATACGAGTACTTTGTTGTGCTACCTGAGAAAGGTTATGTAGGATTTTTTCTTCAGTATCAGTATCCACAGCAGAGAGGCAATCATCAAAAAGATATATCTGAGCATCTTTAATTAAAGCTCTAGCAATAGATACTCGTTGACGCTGTCCTCCACTGAGAGAAATACCTCGTTCTCCTAATATAGTCTTATATCCGTTCTTAAAATCTATAATATTATCATGTACTTGGGCAAGTTTAGCCACAGCAATGATTTCTTCTTCAGTAGCATTTTCTTTACCAAACTTAATATTATTCTCAATAGTGTCTGAAAAGAGAAAAGAATCCTGTGGAATAACTGAGATAGATTTTCGCAAATCATTCAAGTTAAGCGTCCTTATATCTTGATTATCTATAAATATATGTCCTTCCTGCGTATCATATATACGAGTGATTAGGTCTAAAATAGTGGACTTTCCGGATCCAGTCCTTCCAATAATAGCAATGCTTTTCCCCTTTGGAATATGAAAAGAAATATTCTTCAAAGCTGTAATTTGGGTATCAGGATAAGTAAAAGTTACTCCTTCAAAACGAATATCTCCCCTGATAGGGGTATGTTTTAAGGTAGGCGTTTCAATATCATTTTTCTCATGCAAAAATTCATTAATGCGTCCTTGAGAAGCTTCTGCTTGTTGGACTATATTACTTACCCAACCTACTGTAGCCACAGGCCATGTAAGCATCATTACATAGATAGTAAATTCCGTAATTACTCCAATGGAATCAATTTCATTGTTAATATATAAATACCCACCAATAAAGATAACAAAAATAACGCTAATACCAATGAGGAATACCATAATAGGAAAGAACCAAGCCTCTATCCGTAGTAATTCTAAGTTTTTCTCACGTCCTTTTTGACTAAGAATTTCCATATTTTTTTGTATTTCTTTTTCCATAACAAAAGCCTTTATAGTATGAATACCTGAGAAAGTCTCCTGTGAGAAGGAAGAAATATCAGAAAGAAATCGTTGTACTTCAATAGTTTTAAGATTTATTTTTTTACTTATAAAATAAACAAGTATCGCTAAAATAGGTAATGGAAACAGTGCATAGGTAGCTAATGTAGGGGACGTATAGAACATTAAAGGAATACTACAGACAAAAAGAGTAATTGTCTGTACACTGTACATCAGTGCAGGTCCTGTATACATACGAACTTTACCCACATCTTCACTAATACGATTCATTAAATCTCCCGTGCGATTTTGTTTATAAAAACGCTGAGAAAGAACTTGATACTTTTGATAAATTTCATTTTTCATATCAAACTCTATATAACGGGAAACATTGATAATCAGTTGTCGCATCCAAAAAGTGAAAAAGCCAGAAAGTAAGGCTGAACCAATAATAATCAAACAGAAGAAGAAAAGTTCTCTTCCTAATCCTCCTTGAGGATTAGGATTTTTCAAATAATCTTCTACTACTTTTATGGCATATTGTACACTCTTAGGCATCACTAAGGAAAAAAGCCGTGCCACAATGGTAATGAATACTCCTAAAATAAGTTTTTTTCGGTATTTATAGAAATATTTATTTACGTAGGCTAAGTGTTTCATTGTAATAAAATAGGGCACAAAGGTAGAAAATAATTACGAAATACCAAGACCATCATAATTCTTTTCTTAATCGTGCTACGGGAATATCCAATTGTTCACGATATTTAGCGATAGTACGTCTAGCTATAGGATAACCTTTCTTTCTGAGGAGTTCCATAAGTTTATCATCTGTATAAGGTTTATTTTTATCCTCCATTTCTATTACAGATTGTAATATCTTCTTTATTTCATGAGTAGAAATATCCTCTCCTTCCTCATTTTTGATACCTTCTGAAAAGAAAGCTTTCACTGGCTTGGTACCATAAGGAGTACTAACAAATTTACTATTAGCAACACGTGATATGGTGGAGATATCCATTCCTATACTCTCAGCTACATCCTTGAGAATAAGAGGTTTTATCTTAGTCTCGTCTCCTGTGAGAAAATATTCTTTCTGATGTTGCATAATAGCATTCATAGTAATAAGGAGTGTGTTCTGTCGTTGCTTAATAGCATCTATAAACCATTTAGCAGCATCCAATTTTTGTTTGATAAATTCAACTGCTTCTTTTTGTTTTTGTTTGTCCTTTTCAGCAGAGTCTCGATATGTCTTAAACATCTCTGTATATTCTTGAGATACATGTAACTCTGGAGTATTTCGTCCATTAAGAGAGAGTTCTAACTGTCCATCATTGATGTGTATTGTAAAATCGGGGACTATTTGCTCGGTAAGTTTTCCTCCCTCAGAATAAGAACTTCCTGGTTTAGGATTTAATTTTTCAATCTCTTGCACTACTTCTCTAAGAGTATTCTCTGAGAGATTATATTTTTGTGCTAGTTTCTCATAATGTTTCTTACTAAATAGTTCAAAATTTTCGTTAAGTATTGTAGTGGCTATCTCAATGATGGATGTATGTGGCTTATGTTGCAGTTGAATAATAAGACTCTCCTGTAAGTTACGAGCTCCTATGCCTGCAGGTTCTAGCTGAAAAATAACTGATTTGAGTATTTTCTCTACCTCTTTCTCATTGGTATGAATGTTTTGAGTGAAAGCTAAATCATCTGCTATATCTCTCATACTACGGCGAATATAACCATTATCATTGATACTTCCCACCAGAAATTCAGCAATCTCTCTTTGCTTATCATCCAATCGAAAAGTGCTGAGCTGATCCAACAAATATTGATGAAAAGAAACTTCTTCTCTATAAGGCTGAGAATATTCCTCTTCATTATAATTATTAGCATAAAGCCGATAATCAGGAATCTCATCATCACTAAGATATTCGTCTACATTGATATCCTCAGCTTCAATGATTTGATTATCTTCATATTCATCCTCAGTAGTATCATAAGAGTCATCAAAGTTATCTTCATCCTCCCAAGAATCTTCATTAGATACCTCCAAAGCGGGATTTTCCTCTAACTCCTTTTTTACACGTTGTTCAAAAGCAATAGTAGGAAGTTGCACTAATTTCATTAATTGGATTTGCTGAGGAGATAGTTTCTGAGCAAGTTTAAGTTGTAATTGTTGTTTTAACATAAAGTACTTTTAGTAAACAAAATGCTTATAAATATTTTATACAAATTTTATTATCCTTACAATAGTCTATAAAAATAGCAATAATTTCATTTTTATCATTTACTACAATGGGGGAACGTATTAAAAAACGTTTAAAATAGGTTAAATATACATAAAATACAGTTCCTTTGTCAGAGAATAAGATATCAGAACTTCGTTTATCATTCTCTGTTTCCATAATTTGCAGAGCTTCCTCAGAGGAAACTATTATATATTCACGTTTTTGAATTTGATTCTTTAAAAGTGCAAATACTTGATTTATTTTTTCCATTCCTCCTTCTTCCTCAGGTATAGTTTGAGTTATTTTAAGCATTTTCCAAAGTCCTGGATAATCTCCTTCTTCTGTTTGCAGGATAGAAGTGATAAATTGTTCAACAACTTCTTTTTGTGTTTGCTGTGCTCTTGAAAAAAATACACAACAACAAATACTTAATAGGGTAAAAAATATTTTCATAGATTAACATTTTATATTTAGGCAGTGCAAGGTAATGATTTTTCTTCAAAAATATTAATTCAATTTAATATTTAACATTAATTTAATAAAAGCGAATAATTTTATATAGAGGCTGTTTAAACTTTTCAAATAAAGTAAAAGTTGGCTTGGCGAGCATAAAGAATTTATAATTAGGTATGGATATTTAAATATAACTTGGATTGGAATGCTTCTATTGGAATTTATATCCAAGTTCCTCAAAAAAGTTTAAACACATTTATAGTTTTTAAATCATATAACAGACAATTTCTTATTTAATAATGAAAAGAATGAATGTATATATCTATGATAAAATAATATTTGTTTTTCAAACCTAATTTCTATATTTTTGTGCTTTTAAAATGATCAATAACTTATTTGCACAAATGAATTATATAGAGTATAATTTTACAGTTTCCCCTAAGGAGCCTGGATCAGAAATTCTTGTTGCCGAACTTGGAGAAGTGAGCTTTGAAAGTTTTGTAGATACACCTACTGGAATTAAAGCTTATATTCCTAAAGACCTTTGGAAGAAAGATATTTTGCAGAACATTTTTATTCTAAGAAGTAATGAGTTTATTATTTCTTACCAAATAAAGGAAATAGAGCAGGTTAATTGGAATGAGGAATGGGAAAAGAATTTCTCGCCTATTGTAGTAGAGGATATCTGCACTGTTCGGGCAACCTTTCACCCTACACCGACTACTCGTTATGATATTATGATTACTCCTAAAATGAGTTTTGGGACAGGACATCATGAGACAACCTATATGATGCTCCAGCAGCTCATTCTCTTATCTCTTGAGAATGTAAAGGTTCTGGATATGGGTTGTGGCACAGGTATCTTGGCTATTATGGCATCCTTACGAGGAGCTCGTGATATTACTGCTATTGATATAGACCCTTGGTGTGTGGAGAATGCTACTGAGAATGTGCAACAGAATAATTGTCCATTTATTAAAGTAATGGAAGGAAATATTTCTACAATTATTGGAGAGCAATTTCAGCTAATCCTTGCTAATATCAATAGAAATATCTTGCTTTCGGATATTCCCGCTTATGCCAAAGCATTGTCTCCTGCGGGCTTACTTCTTGTAAGTGGTTTTTATATAGAGGATTTGCCTGTCATAAAGGAGAAATGCCAAGAAGTGGGACTTTCCTTCCTTAGCCATATAGAGCGTAATCATTGGGTCTCAGCTAAATTCCAACAGAAATGATTATGATAATAGACGAAAAATATATGCAGCGTTGTCTGTTTTTAGCTCGTAAGGCGATGGGCTATACTTATCCCAATCCTTTAGTAGGTAGTGTGATTGTTCATCAGGGAAAAATCATAGGAGAGGGGTGGCATACCAAGGCGGGTGAACCCCATGCCGAAGTTAATGCAATAACCTCAGTGAGGGATAAAAGTCTATTGAAAGAGAGTACTTTGTATGTGAACTTAGAACCCTGTGTACATTTTGGGAAAACGCCTCCTTGTGCAGATTTGATTATTGAAAAGGGAATTCCCAGAATTGTTATTGGTTGTACTGATATCTATTCTAAAGTTGCAGGTAAAGGTATTCAGCGCTTGCAGCAAGCAGGAAGAGAAGTAGTTTTAGACGTCTTAGAACAGGAAAGCCAAGCACTGAATATTCGTTTTTTCACCTTTCATTCCCAGAAGCGCCCCTATATTATCCTTAAGTGGGCACAAACCAGAGATGGCTTCATTGCTCCACAACAGAGGAAAAACAAAGCTCCCGTATGGATTACCAATGATTTTTCCCAACAACTAACCCACTTATGGAGGGCTCAGGAAGGAGCTATCTTAGTCGGGAAAAGTACTGTAGTACAAGATAATCCTTCACTTACCACACGATATTGGGTAGGAAATACTCCTTTGCGCATAGTGATAGATGCTAGTCATTCGTTACCTGATTCCTTAGCAGTTTTTCAGAAGATGCCTACTGTTGTTTTCACTTCAAAAGAGATGACTGATACTTTTAATGTATCTTTTGTCCCTTTTAATCCTTCTTTTTCTATGCCAAAACAAGTTTGTAACTATCTGTATGAAAAGAATGTACAAAGCCTTATAGTAGAAGGAGGCACCCAAGTACTTCAGCAATTTATAAATGAAAGATTATGGGACGAAGCTCGAATATTTATAGGAAATAAGCGGTTTTCAGAAGGTGTAAAAGCCCCTCTATTACAGGATGGTAATTTAGTAGAAAGGCAAGATATACAGGGAGATAGCTTGTTTGTATATAATTCAAACTTCATAAATCTAAAATATGGTTTTAGGTATATCTCTCAATAAATATGGATACAATAAAAAGGAAGTTTCTATCTTATAAAATAAATTTAGGGCTGTGAAAAAGAAATTATTGCACTTATTTTTTGCTTTTCTTACAGGAATTATTTTTTTGTTAGTATATTTTCTGATATTGTCAGGAAATTACGGAACTGCATTTATAAAAAAAGAAATATTATTATATACTTTGTATGTATTATCTTTCTTTATAGGTGTATTTTCCTATTATTACTATCAAAAGAATAGCGTAACTAAGCGTTTTATACGTATATTTCCTATTTGTATGCTTGTGTTTTCTCTTGCTAAGCATTCGTCTGTGGTATATTCCTATTACAAATATCTTATTTCTTATATAGAAATGCCTAAGGAATTAAGAGGATATGATTTGTTAGACGATAAAGAGGTAAGACAAGCAGGAAAAATAATTATGCCTATTCCTCAAAGTGAAATATATGCTTATACTGATTTGTTCTTTGACCAAAATGATAATCTGTTAGTGTATTACAAATATGATGCAGAAGATGCCAATGCGCCCGTGGATTGTATATTGAAATATGATAAAGAGGGAAACCTTTCGGATACCTTATATTTGGAAAATAATCAGAAAGAGAAGAGAAACATCGCACTTAAAGAGGGCTATTTGATAGATTTTGTAGAAAAATCCTATTCTTCTTTTATGATAGATGGCAAGAAGGATTTTCTCCCTATGAAAGAACTAAAAGGGGAAGCTCAACTCTCAGAAAAAGATATAGAAGCCTATTTATTTGATGATCCTACCGACTTGATAACTATTATACACATATATGGTGAAGATAACCAAATTGTTATTATCAAAAAAGAAAATGAATTGTATTATTCCAAAATAAAAGTTTTTTTCTCTTCAAAAGATATAGATTTTTCTTTTCCAGCTCATTTTTATTTGTTTACTACTTTCAAAAATCCTACTCCTGAAATAGGAGAAGCCCCAAAAGAGCGCCATATAAAACCTGTGTATTATTTGAAAAAACAAACCTATAATTCTGGACTTCAGTTACTTGGAGAAAGAGAATCTTTTAAAGAAGAAGAATATCGAGGCAATGTATATTTCAAGTTGCTCTTGAATGAACAGCAGCTACACCTAAAGACTTTCTATTATCAAAATCTTTTTCCTTTTGGCCATACCGATGATATTCGCTATTATCAGAATCAGAATGAAACACTGGAAATATACAATGATATACGATTATATACTAACAGACACTTATCCTATGCTTTGCTCGGCACAGAATACAAATATTACCTAATAAAAAACAAATCTTGAAGATTATGAAAGAATATACGAAAAATAAAAAGGGATTCCCTATATTGGCTTGGCTTCCGATAGTAATTTTTATTGTTTTAGCAAAGATAAAATATTCATCAGATATTAATATTGATGTACCTATTAAGCTTTTTATCTATATTTCAGTAGGGATGATTGCTTGGCTTGTCTCACTTGCTAATGTGCTCTCTTATGTCAAGCGCTATCATTGGTTGGTTATTCTATTATATAGTCTTGTTTTTGTGTATTATACAGTATAAATGTTTAAAATATAACCGTTTTACTAATTAAAAATTAATTAAATGAAGAAAAAACCGAATATAAAAATAGGAATTATTATAAACATAGCACTTACTGTGTTATCTATTGTTTATATGTTTATATATTATATAGAAAGAAATGGTTTCGAATTTAATTATAATAGTTTGGAATTTTTCATTTATCTTTTTCTGTTCTATATATTCCCTTTTATCCTTGGGGTCAATCTATTATTCTTTCTATTTTATAGTTTCTTCTATAAATGGGCGAGAATAGGATTGGTTATTACGTAATTAATGGCTGCTTTATTTTATTTATAGGATAAGATTTTATACTCTCATTAGTTTATGAAAAAGAAACCAAGTATCTCAGTAGGCATCATTATAAGTTTGATTCTCTTACTTATCAATTTCTATTACGCTATAATGGCACATATTACCGATTTGGATTATCTTGATTTTAGTAATTTCAGAGTTTCGATGATGTATTTCTATATGAATCTTATAGCAGTTCCTTTATTTATAGCTTTATTATTCTTTTTATTTTATAGTTTTTTCTACAGATGGGCAAAGAAAGGACTTTGGATAACAAGTATTTTACTTGCAATGTCTATAATATGGTTTCGGCTATATATCTCTATGTGAATATATCAATAAGTATATAATTCATCTCTTAAAAATAATTTTACACTTATGGAAAATAAAAAACCACACTTTGGAAGGGTATTTGTTGTTAGTTTCTTATTATATATTCTATATTTTGGGATTATAGATACTATAGATACTTCTATAGATAACAAACTATTTTTTCTGCTTATAAGTCCTGCTTTCTTAGTATTAGGAATTTTGACTTACTATGCATTTTATTATGATATAGCAAAATATATGTTATTTTTCTTTATCATAATTGCTATGCTATATCTTTCTATAACACTTACCTTAGTGGTTGGAGTTCTTATCTATTTTTCTTTCTTTTACAAATCAGAAAAAGTAAGGAAAATAGCCAAAATAGGACTTTTTATTTCAGGAATTTTTGCCATTCCATTAATAGCCAATTTTTTTGGCTATGATTCTCTTTATAATTCTATAGCAAAAACATTTTCGGATATGACACTTCCTTCTAAATATAAAAAGTATGTAGCACTTAGTGGAAATACCGTTTCTTATGAAGGAAATACGATGGTGATGCTTCCTGAAGGAGAAAACAAACTAGTAGAATTTGCTTTTGTCAATCAGAAAAATGAACTTATTATAAGTGATGATGAACCTTTAGGTTATCTATCCAAATATGATACGCAAGGAAATAGGATTGATACATTGAAAATAGAAAAAACAGATGGAATAGAAAATCTTTTCGATGGATTTTATGGAGATTATCTTATGGATTTCAAAGGGAATCGTTATTGTTCTTGGGCGATAGATGGAAATAAGTCTTTTCGGTCTATGGAACAGCTTTCTGATTATGAAAAAGAGAATATCATTGATGATGATAAGATGTCAAAAGGAAAAAGAATAGACTTATTTTCACTAAAAAATGAAAATATTCCTAAAGAAGAAAGCCAAAGACGTGAAAAAATTATTCCTCAATATTTCAAAGTGGAAAGTTCAGGAAGTAATACCAGTTCAGGAATTGGAGGCGGATCAATCTCTTATCGTACCACTTGGGAAGAAGGTATTCTTTTCCTTTCTATTGAGGTAAATGGAAAAACCTTTCATCTGAAAAAAGGAATGACTATGTTCGATGAAGAAAACCTATTAAAGAGCAGCACAATTTATCGTACAATCTCAGGAGGAACCTTAGAACAATACGAAAACTATCAAGTATACACCCATCCTAAGTGGAATTATGCGTTGTTTGCTTATAAAAATTACAGATTCTCTAATGTTTACAGATTATTTATCATTAAAAACAAAAAAGGATAGCTGTAAAAAAGAATATTTTGTCTATGAATCACGAAAAAATACCTTATACTAACGATACTATTGTTGCTTTAGCTACTGCTACAGGGGTAGGAGCTATTGCCATTATTCGCTTGTCTGGAAAAGAAGCTATTGCACTTGCGGACAAAGTATTTAAAACACTAAGTGGGAAAACCTTATCCGAGGCACCTTCTCATACCGTCCATTTGGGAACGATCAAAAACGAAAACCAAGTAATAGATGAGTGTTTGGCAACGATTTTCAAGGGAAAGAAATCCTACACAGGCGAACCTGTGGTGGAGTTTTCCTGCCACGGGAGTCCTTATATCATTCAAGAAGTGATCAAATTGTGTTTGACAAATGGGGCAAGACTTGCTCAGGCAGGGGAATTTACCAAGCGTGCTTTCCTCAATAGAAAATTAGCCCTCAACCAAGCCGAAGCAGTAGCCGACCTGATTGCATCAGATAGCAAGGCTTCTCATCAAGTAGCCTTGCAGCAGATGCGTGGTGGTTTTACTTCCAAGATAGAAGGACTTAGACAAGAATTGCTTAACTTTGCCTCGCTGATAGAATTGGAATTAGATTTTTCAGAGGAAGATGTAGCCTTTGCCGATAGAGAGCAGTTGGAACAACTTTTGCAAAGAATAAGAACAATTCTGCAAAGACTTGTGCAATCTTTCTCCGCAGGCAATGCGATCAAGAATGGGATACCTGTTGCTATTGTAGGCAAACCCAATGCAGGCAAGTCAACTTTGCTTAATACACTGCTGAACGAGGAACGTGCTATTGTATCTGATATAGCAGGGACGACCCGCGATACGATAGAAGAAACTCTTCATATAGATGGAATTACCTTTCGCTTTATTGATACCGCAGGCATTCGTGATACCCAAGATAAAATAGAAGCTATAGGAGTAGAAAAAGCAAAAGAGAAAATAAAAAAGGCACAAATAGTACTTTATTTGTATAACGAAAAAGAGAATACCACCGATGAAGTAGTCCAATTTGTACAAGAGAATTACCGAAAAGGATTAAAAATATTGCTCTTACATAACAAAACAGATAGTGAATATATAGGGTTGTCTGATTTTGATGAAGAAATAGAAGAAAAACTAAACTCCAAGGAACGGAAATATGGTTATGGTCAGCTAAGAATATCGGCTAAAGAAAAAATCAATATAGAGGCACTCAAAGAGATCCTTTCTTCCTATGCCAAAGAACTCACCACAACAGAAAGTGCTACCATTATTACCAATATTCGTCATTTGGAAGCGCTTCAGCAAACTCTTATAGCTCTTGATAGGGTAGAGGAAGGACTTGCTACACAGCTCTCAGGAGATTTGTTGGCTATAGATATACGTGAGATGCTCTATCACTTAGGCAGTATCACAGGAGCGGTGAGCAATGACGAAGTCTTGGGGAATATATTTTCACGATTTTGTATTGGAAAATGAAATGTAATTAAGGAAAGGATAATAGATTATGAAAATTTTGTAAAGACCTATAATTCTCTATATAAGAAATGAAAGATACTTATAGAACTATTATAAAACCTGTTACCGATATTATCTATAAGGATAAGAGCAGTAAGTTTATAGGTTATTTGTACCCTGTTACTACCGAAAAGGAGGTAAAAAAGTACTTGGAGGCGGTTAAGAAAGAACACTTTTCAGCACGGCACTGGTGCTATGCCTATCAGTTGGGCAAAGAGCACTTTACCTATAGAGCGAATGACGATGGAGAACCCAGTGGTACAGCAGGGCTACCTATCTACAGGCAGATACAGTCCTTTGAGCTGACCAATGTACTACTGATCATAGTGCGCTACTTTGGTGGGATCAAGTTGGGGGTAAGTGGCCTTATTACTGCCTACAAAACCACTGCTCAGCTCACTCTTCAAGAGGCTGAAATAGAGGAACGCACCATTGACCTTACCTACCAAATTGTCTTTGATTACAAGGATATGAATAAGGTGATGAAAATCATCAAGGATAGGAATCTCACCATTGTTTCACAGACTATGGAGATGAACTGTACGCTCCTTGTAGAGGTACGTAAGGCTGAAGCCAGCTATGTAGAACAGCTTTTTGAGCAGCTTTATGAAGTTACTATTGAAAAATTAGAAGATTAGGACTATGGCAGGAAATACATTTGGACATTTGTTTAGACTCACTACCTTTGGTGAATCACACGGATCCGCTATAGGAGGAGTGATTGATGGTTGCCCTGCGGGAATCGCATTGGACTTTGAGCAAATACAGAGAGAGCTTGATAGGCGTCGGCCTGGGCAGTCGGCTATCGTAACCCAACGTAAGGAAGCTGATAAGGTACAGTTTCTTTCGGGTATCTTTGAGGGAAAGACCACAGGGGTACCTATTGGGTTTATCATAGCCAATACCCAACAACATTCTGAGGACTATGATCATTTGAAGGACTTATATCGTCCCTCTCACGCGGATTATGTGTATGAACAGAAATACGGCTTGCGCGACCATCGTGGAGGCGGACGTAGTTCTGCACGGGAAACAGCCGTTCGCGTAGTGGCAGGAGCTATCGCCAAGCAGTTCCTGAAAGGCATAAAAATTACGGCCTATGTATCAGCCGTAGGGGAGCTATCATTACCTGAAGAGGATTATAGTCAGCTTGATTTTTCTCAAATAGAAAAGAATCCTGTACGCTGTCCAGACCCTGTATTAGCAGCGCAAATGGAGGCTTATATCAGGGAGGTACGCAAGGACGGAGATACAGTTGGAGGTATTGTTTCTTGTGTAATACAAGGCGTGCCTGTAGGATTGGGCGAACCCGTTTTTGACCGCTTACATGGTGAGTTGGGTAAGGCCATGCTTTCTATCAATGCCGTAAAAGGTTTTGACTACGGAGGGGGATTCGCTTCTACTAGAAAAAGAGGAAGCCAAAACAACGATATATTCCTACCTGATGGCACGACTCGTACCAACTACTCAGGGGGCATACAAGGGGGCATTTCCAATGGAATGGATATCTATTTCCGTGTAGCCTTCAAGCCGGTGGCAACGCTTATGCAGGAGCAAGAGACGATCAATAGGGCAGGGGAGGTGGTGCAGTTCCAAGGAAAAGGCAGACATGACCCCTGTGTAGTACCTCGTGCGGTACCCATCGTAGAGGCGATGTCTGCCTTGGTGCTTGCTGATTATCTTTTGATACACAATGCCTATAAGGAGCTTGCTTGAAGCTTTTCCTGAAGTTCCTTGAGTAGGTCTCGATAGTGCGCCGCTTGAATGAAGTCCAATTCTTTGGAAGCTGCTTCCATCAGCTTGCGAGTTTGCTGTATTTCCTTTTCGAGTTCCTCACGACTCATTGGCTTGGTAGAGGTAGTTTCTTTCTTTTTTGGTGTATTCTCGTAGTGAAATTCCGTAATAGGGCTTTTGCTGAGTGCGTTTTCAATCCTTTTATGGAGTGGTTGGGGGGTGATGCCGTGGGTAAGGTTATAGTTCATTTGTTTTTCCCTTCGGTAGGCGGTTTCCTCAATGGTCACACGCATACTATCGGTGATTTTGTCGGCATACATAATGGCACGCCCATTAATATTACGTGCAGCACGTCCTACGGTCTGGGTCATCGAACGAGCCGAACGCAAGAAGCCTTCCTTATCAGCATCCAAGATAGCTACCAAGGATACTTCTGGGAGGTCTAATCCTTCCCTGAGCAGGTTCACTCCTATAAGTACGTCAAAAAGCCCTTTTCTAAGGTCTTGCATAATCTCAATACGCTCCAGCGTATCCACATCACTATGCACATAGCGGCAACGTACCTCCATCTTGGTTAGGTACTTAGTCAGCTCCTCCGCCATACGCTTGGTAAGGGTGGTTACCAGTACGCGCTGGTCTTCCTCTACACACTTTTGTATCTCTTCCAAGAGGTCATCTATTTGGTTTTTGCTAGGGCGTACCTCTATCTTAGGGTCAAGCAAACCAGTAGGGCGAATGACCTGTTCCACATATACGCCTCCGCACTTCTGCAATTCGTAGTCTGCGGGGGTAGCACTCACATAGATCACCTGATTTTGTAGTGCTTCGAACTCTTCGAACTTAAGCGGACGGTTGTCCATCGCTGCAGGAAGGCGGAAACCATACTCTACTAAGTTCTCTTTTCTGCTCCTGTCGCCCCCATACATTGCACGTACTTGAGGTATGGTGGCGTGGCTCTCATCAATGACCATAAGAAAATCCTTTGGAAAATAGTCTATTAAGCAGAACGGGCGACTTCCAGGAGGGCGCCTGTCCAAGTAGCGGGAATAATTCTCTATGCCAGAGCAATAACCTAATTCACGTATCATCTCCAGATCAAAATTAGTACGTTCCTCCAGCCGCTTTGCTTCTAAGGTTTTCCCTGCCGATTGGAAAAACTCAATCTGCTTGACCAAATCGTTCTGAATATCCTTGATAGCTGCTTGTAACACATCGGGAGAAGTTACAAACATATTGGCTGGATAGATGTTGATTTTCTCCAACCGTTCTATAGTCTTATTTGTCTCACGGTCAAAGGTCTCTATTAGTTCGATTTCATTGCCGAAGAAATGTACCCTAAGAGGTGTTTCGCTATAACCGGGAAAGACATCAATCACATCGCCCTTTACCCTGAAATTACCATGTAGGAAGTCGGCTGTAGTACGTGCATAGAGGCTCTGTACGAGTTGGTGCATAAACTTGGTACGTGTAAGAGTCTGTCCCTCCCCTATAGAGATAACATTCTTCTGGAACTCCAAGGGATTCCCAATGCCATACAGGCAGGACACGGAGGCTACTACCAGCACATCCCTTCGCCCTGAGAGTAGGGCAGAGGTGGTACTCAGGCGCATACGCTCAATATCCTCATTGATGGACAAGTCTTTTTCTATATACACTCCCGTAACGGGTATATATGCTTCTGGCTGATAGTAATCATAATAAGAGACGAAGTATTCTACTGCATTGTTAGGGAAGAAAGCCTTAAACTCATTATAGAGCTGAGCGGCAAGGGTCTTATTATGTGCCAAGACCAAGGTAGGCACCTGTACTTGCTCCACTACATTGGCGATGGTAAAGGTTTTCCCAGAGCCAGTAACCCCTAAGAGTGTTTGATATTTCTCTTGATCATTGATGCCACTGACCAAAGAAGCAATTGCACCGGGCTGGTCGCCCATAGGCTTAAAATCGGATATTAATTGGAATTTCATTTCAGGTAATGTTCATACATCATCTTAACGCCCTTTTCTAAGGAAATAGTATGTTTCCACCCCAAGTTGTTTAGTTTAGTAGGGTCAGTGAGTTTCTTCATGGTACCATCGGGTTTGGAATTATCAAAAGCTATCACACCTTTGTAACCGATTGTTTCACGAATGAGATCAGAAAGTGCTTTAACACTTAGATCGGATCCAGTACCTATATTGATATGTGTGTTGCGTACCTCTTTGCTATCGGCTGCATAAGTATCCTTGAAGTTGATGTGTTCCATGATAAAGACACAAGCATCTGCCATATCCTCACTCCATAGAAATTCTCTAAGTGGTGTACCTGTACCCCAAAGTATCACCTTATCTCTTAGTATTCCATATTTGGAAAGAATATCAATGATATCTTCTTTCTTGCTTTCTCCGGTGATATATCCTTCAATAGGACGTTTGTTAAGATCTTTTTTGATAGCCTGCCAATCGTCCTCCAAAAGAGCTTTAGCTAAATGAATTTTGCGAATCATAGCGGGGAGTACATGAGAACGTTCCAAATCAAAATTATCATTAGGTCCGTAGAGATTAGTAGGCATCACTGAAATAAAATTGGTACCATATTGTAGGTTATAACTTTCACACATCTTGATACCCGCAATTTTGGCAATAGCATAAGGCTCATTGGTATATTCCAGTGGAGAGGTGAGTAAGCAGTTTTCAGACATAGGCTGGGGAGCCTCTTTAGGGTAAATGCATGTGCTACCTAAGAAAAGAAGTTTTTTCACCTCATTCTCATAAGCGGCATGAATTACATTATTCTGAATCATTAAGTTCTCGTAGATAAAATCGGCACGATAAGTATTATTAGCCATGATACCTCCTACTTTAGCAGCTGCTAAGAACACATATTCAGGCTTTTCCTTATCAAAGAAAGCATTGACTGCTTCTGTGTTACGTAGGTCTAATTCAGTATGAGTACGACCTATAAGGTGCGTATACCCCTTGTTTTTAAGGTTTTTCCAAATAGCAGATCCCACCAAGCCTCGGTGTCCTGCTACATAGATTTTTGCATTTTTGTTCATAATAGAGATAATTAAAAAATCAATTTAGAATAACAAAGAAAGTATCCCAAATTGATTTTCATAGTTGTTAGTTCTAATTTATAAATGGTTAATCGTCATCAACTTCCTTAGCACGTTCTTTTATTGAAGATTTTTGTCCATTAATATCTACCATATATTCTTGTCCATTTTCGATAAGTAATCCTTGGGTAGTCCCTTGGGCATGAAGTACATCAAGATCAATCACTTGCTTATCCATGAGGTAAGTTACTGATTCATGAAGTGTGTGACCAATAACAAACTTTTTAGCTCCCATATTCTTAGCGATGGCAGCAAACTCATTTTTATCTATACTTTCCTTCCCGTAACCACGATACCACATTGGGCTTTTTCCACGCATATAAATAATAGCACGCATAGGATCAACTCCTGCTTTTTCCTCTACATTACTGAAATAATAGCCTCTGGCAAACTTATTAATTCCCTCTACTCCGAGGTTGAGATCACTCACTTCTTTTGAAATACCTGCATGAATAAAGATATAGTCTCCTATTTTTTCTAAGATATTTTTAGTAGCTAACCATCGTCCTAACTCTGTATTGGGCTTATATAAATTATAGTACTCTTCTCCCATGAGCTTGGCATCTTCAAGGTATTTCTTACGAGTATAACGAAAATCATTTTTCATATTCATAAGGTCATGATTTCCTAAAACGAAATGCACTTTACCCCCAACCTTTTCAGCTTGTTCTTCCAAGGAGTAGATAAGCCAGAGTGTCTGACTGACTAACAAACCGCGATCAAAGAAATCTCCTACAGTCACCAAGTGCCCCTTACCAAAAGTCCATTTGTAATTCTTATCCATTACTTTATTGTTTATAAGGAATTGTTTGAACTCATGGAAGCGTCCTTCTATATCGGAGATGGCAATGAGTTTTTCAGGCATAGGGTATACAGAGGGTTGATTCTGCAATAATTCTTGTACCTTAAAAGTAAAATGATCTTTATCATCTACATAACATTTAAGTTTTCTCCCGGCAATAGGGTTTTTGAAAGTCTCTACTTTAACATAGGCTTTATTGTCTTTTTCAAGAATTTGTTTTACGACTGCTTCCGTCTCCGTATAGAAGATGTAAGGTCCGTCATAACCTGCTTTTGAGGTGTCAGTTTTCAACCTTTTTTCAGAAAAATGCACTTTTGTTTGAGCATTTACAAATAAGTTGCTGCCTAAGGTAAGCACCCCTATAGCGACAGCATACATAAAATTAAATCTTCTCATAAGATTAATATGAATTTGTGTTTTATTATACTATATTGTTATATTTTTCTTCTATTTCCTCAATGTTGATAGGTTCTAAACTATTCAAGTCTGTTTTATAAAAGGAGTTGAGCTTAGAAAAGTAGGCATCAATAGTAACATTAAGTTGTTCGGTAACATTTTTCCAACGGGCTATAAACCAGTTGGTAAAGATAGACTGTTTCTCTTGTTGGTATTCAATAAGTAGGTCTTCAATTTCGTTTTCCTCTAGCTCTGTTTCGTACAATAGGTCTTCCAAATCCTCTTCCTCTATGACAAACTTATCCGAGGGAAAATGCTTTTCTATTCTTTGAGTAGGGAGAAATAGAATATCTGAAATCATTTTGCTCCCTTTCCCTAAAGCATAGAAGAAAATAGTTAGTTCTTTATGGTCGTATTCAAAGCAAAAAGCCACCACATCAGTCCCTTCTTTTCCTTTGAAATAAGGAATAGAAGTGCTTGTAAGTAGATTTTTCAAATCTTCCTCTAAGATAGGAGAGTATTTTTCCAAATCACTTATGAAGAGATATCTTAGCTTTTGTGTGAGTTGCATATCTTATTTATTCAAAATAATTCATAATTTTAAAACCTCCTTCTTTGAGATAAGCATCTCGCTTGAAGAGCTTGATATCAGAACGCATCATATCTTCCACTAATGTTTTGAGATCATACTGAGGTTTCCAACCTAAAACTGTTTGTGATTTGGTAGGATCGCCTATAAGCAAATCCACTTCGGTAGGGCGGAAATACTGAGGATCCACCAATACTACAGCTTCATTTTTGGCTATTTTCTCTTCTATATGAGGAAGGTATTTTTCGCCTACTTTTTCAGAGAATACAACTTTGTCTATCGCAGTGATATATCCTTTTTCCTCAGCACCTTCACCCTTGAACTCTATGGTAAGACCGATTTCCTTTCCAGCTAAGGTAATGAAATCACGGATAGCGGTAGTGATACCTGTAGCGATTACATAGTCAGAAGGTGTATCTTGTTGTAAGATAAGGTACATTGCCTTGATATAATCCTTGGCATGTCCCCAGTCACGCTGAGAGCTAAGATTCCCCATATAGAAACATTCCTGCATACCCAAAGCCAGACGGCTTAGGGCACGGGTTACCTTACGCGTTACGAAAGTTTCCCCACGGATAGGCGATTCATGGTTGAAGAGAATCCCATTGGAAGCGTGCATCTTATATGCTTCACGGTAATTCACCGTAATCCAATACGCATAGAGTTTAGCTACTGCATAAGGTGAACGTGGATAGAAAGGAGTCTTCTCACTCTGAGGCACTTCTTGTATCAATCCGTATAATTCAGAAGTAGAAGCCTGATAGATACGTGTTTTCTCTGTTAGTCCTAATAAGCGTACGGCTTCCAAGATACGTAAGGTACCCAATCCGTCTGCATTACCTACGTACTCAGGGGTTTGGAAACTCACATGTACGTGGCTCATAGCGGCTAAGTTGTAGATTTCATCAGGTTGCACCTCTTGGATAAGGCGTGTGATATTCATACTATCGGTAAGGTCGCCATAGTGCAAGATAAGATTGCGGTTTTCCAGATGTGGATCCTGATAGAGATGATCAATACGATCCGTGTTAAACAAGGACGAACGGCGCTTCATACCATGTACTTGATATCCTTTCTTAAGGAGATATTCCGCAAGATAGGCACCGTCTTGTCCCGTAATTCCTGTAATGAGTGCTCTTTTAGCCATTATGATTCGTTTGTGCAAAGGTACGAAAATAATATGAATTATAGATTAAGATTCTAATATTTCTAAATAGAGGTTTTTAAAGCTATTGACCATTTTATCTTTTGTAAATGCTTCTTCATATCTTTTTTTAGCACCTATTGATAACTGTTGGTATTTCTTTTCATCAGTGAGTAATTCCATAATAGCTTCTGCCAATCTGTTAGTATCTTTAGGAGGTACTATAATACCTGATATATTATTAAGATTGACCCAATCTACTCCTGATCCTTGAATACTTGTAGAAATAATAGGTTTTCCAAAAGCCATAGCTTCGATTTGAACTACTCCAAAAGCTTCTGATCGCTCTGTAGAAGGAAGACAAAAAATATCGCAAAGTCCATAATAAGCTCCTAAATTTTCAAAAGGAATTTTTCCCAAGAGTTTTACCTTATCTTGTAAATTATATTTAGAAATATGTTCTTGTAATTTTTCTTTTAATTCGCCAATACCTGCTATTAGAATAATAACATCATTTGGTAGAGATCTAGCAGCTTCTATTAAATATTCAAAACCTTTATAATAAACAAGTCTTCCTAAGCTAAAAATTATTTTATATCCTTTATATCTGTTTTTTAGGCTATTTAAAGTATTTTGATCTATGAATAATTCCTTACTATCAATACCGATAGGAATACAAACTATTTTATTTTTATATTTTTTTAAAGTATCGGAACCTTCTAAGTAAGTAGGAGTAGTAGTAACTATTTTATCAGCCTTCTTTAATAACCAGGTTTGTAAAGGACTATATAGTTTCAATAATTTTTTTTGTTTTATGATATCACTATGCCAATGTAAAATAATTTTAGCCTTAGGGCGTGTAAGAAAAACAGCTAAGTTAGCCATAGGATTAGGTAAATGAATATGAATAATATCATAATTATCTTGTATTTTCTTTAAAGTTGTTATAAGTCTATAACTTAAAGGTGTAGAAGCTATAACTTTTAAAGTATGAGCTCTATATATCTTATAAGGAATTTCTGAAAAAGTATCTCCTTTGACATGATTGGAGCACAATACATCAGTTTGAATATCTTTTGCATTCAAACCTTCTACAATATCATAATTAACTTTTTCAATTCCCCCAAAATAAGGAGGGTAGAATTTCCCTATATGTAAGATTTTCATACTATATTTTCTAAAATAATTTGTGTAGTTTTTCTGAAATCAAAATGACTAATTAAAAATTCTTTTTGTTCTATTTTTTTTGGAGATATAGATAATAGTTTTTCACCTAAATCTTTTGCATTTTCTCTTTTAAAAGAGTAACAATTTTGAAAATCTGAATAGAGTTCTTTAAAAACTTCTATATCAGATAATAAACAAGTAGTCCCTAAGTAAAGAGCTTCTAATGGAGGAAGTCCAAAACCTTCATAAATAGAAGGTTGAACTAAAACAGTTGCATTGCTTATATAATCATAGAGTTCTTCATCTGATATTTTGCCTGTAAAAATAATATCTTTATCTTTAAGAAAATCTTCATTAGAAAGTTTAGTTTTAAAACCTTCTTTTTCTCCTACTATTATTAATTGTTTATCAAATTCTTTTTCTCTTGCATATTTCCATCCTTTTACTAAAGTATCTAATCCTTTATGAGGTTTTATATTACCTACAAAGATAATAAATTCTTTAGAATTAGAAACTTTTTGTGGAAAATAATTTATAAGTTTGTTTTTGATAGCACAAGGTGCTACAATAATATCTTTTGCTTTTTTGAAATGGAATGAAATTCTTTTCTTAGAGAACTCTGAAACAGTAAAGATTTTTTTAGCTATATTGATTGCCCTTTTTAAATAATATTTTCTTATATAGTATCCTATTTTTGAAGTTAGTCCTTTAATATCCAAAAAAACAACATCATGAATAAAAGCATAAATAGGTACTTTTATTTCCATTGGTATATTAAAATTAGGAGTCAAAAATGCATCACAAGAATTAATTTTGGAACAAGGGAAACAAAATAATTCTTTCATTGAAAAAATAGGTATATTCACCTTTTGAATTTCTACATTGTTTGCTTTATATTTAGATAGTATATTGATATCTCCTAATAGCAAATAATCATTCTTCTGCTCATTTAATAGATGAGGAAGAATTCCTTGTAAATAAGTTCCAATGCCAGAACTATTATGCATTCTACAATCAATAGCTATTTTCATATTTTACTAGAACAATATAGATTTATAAGGAATCAATCCATTATTAGGAATTGATAGTGTTTTAATTATTTGAGAAAGAGCATATAAACACAAAAGGAATCCTATCAAAATTTTTATACCTTTTCCTTTAAAAGCATTAGGTAAACAAGCCAAAAAGAAACATTCATAGAAGCGATAATATAAAGAGAGTCTTGTTGCAATGATCTCAACTTCACTAAACAAAAGATAAGTACTAATATTTAGTAGAGCACACCATAAAAATATATTCTTAGTTTGATCAGGTAGTTTTACTTTATTAATGAAAAAATAAGTAGTAAAAAACAATAATAGGCGGACAAAGGTACTAAAAGAATATAAAATATTGGCATTAAAAGCTTCGTTTTGTTGATAAGATAATATACGTTCTATTAAACGTAAATCAACTCCCATAATAGCTCCTAATCCCCCTAATAAAAAAGTAGTTACCCCTAAATAGGCAAATAAAAAAACAATACTAAATATTGCCCAAAATAATATTTTAGTACATTTTTTCTTTATAACAAAAATAAGAGGTAAAAAAATAAGAGCAGAATAGTGAAATAATATAGCTCCTACTAAAGAAAGATAGAATTTTTTCTTTTTATTAATAGTCAAATAGTAATAACATAAAGCTATGAAACCTAGGGCAATCCCTTGACGAATACCATTCATTTCATATACTAAAAACCAAAAACTTGAATAAATGCAAATAGAAAGCAAGGGATATAAAGAAACTTTTTTAAAAGCATATAGTTTTAAGAATAATGATATAAAGAAAAACAAAAATAGAAAAAAGTGAAAATTACCTCCTATATATTTTATAAATTCAGCGAACCATTGAAACCCTATTTCTATATCATTAGGATCTTCAAAGATTTCTCCATAATGAAAAGTATCTATACCTATTTCTATATTCCTTAAACCTGCGATGTATAGAAGTGCAAAAATAATGGGGATATAACTGAATACATATATATAGGTTTTGACTTCTTTAGAGAGTTTCTCTGTAAAGAAGAAGCGAGCTGCAAAAGCTAAAAATGAATATATAGGCACTAAAAAGTACATTTATGATTTTATTTGTCGTTCTCTTATTAGTAATT
The DNA here is from genome assembly GCF_035282625.1 of Capnocytophaga sp. G2. NCBI lineage: Bacteria > Pseudomonadati > Bacteroidota > Flavobacteriia > Flavobacteriales > Flavobacteriaceae > Capnocytophaga > Capnocytophaga sp. G2. The sequence continues at coordinate 120,648 of NZ_JAYKBU010000007.1, forward strand.
TTGTATCTGTAGTAACAATACTATTTATAGGAATATCTTTTGTAACTACCACATTAGCTCCTATAATGCTATTTTTACCGATAGTAACACTTCCTAATATTTTTGCACCTGCGTAGATTGTACAATTTTCCTCAATGGTAGCAAATCCTATATCCTTATTCTCCCCCCCCCTTACACCTATAGTAACTTGATGAAAGAGAGTTACTTTACTTTTTATAATGACTCCTGAACCTATCACCAATCCTATTCCGTGAACAATAATGATCCCACCCTCTAGTTGAGCTCTATAATCGATATCAACTCCATATATAATTTGTATAATCCTTGTAAAAATAAGAGGTAATAATGGTATTCTATACTTGTATAGTAAATGAGATAGTCGATAAAATAATAAACAATGGATACCTCTATTACTTAATAAAGCCATTATATATGAATTACCACATCTTTCCTTTAAAAATCTAAGATCTTCTAAAAATTTCATTTATTAAAAATTTTTCTCTTTAAACTTTTTATAAATCTATAAATTGTAATAATACACTTTATAAAAAAATTGTTTCTGCTGAAAAACACATACTTATCATTCTGTTTTACGAAATTAGAAATAACTATTTCGTAGTGCTGCAATAAAAATTCTAAATCATTAGTATTAGTAGGTGTAAAATTTAATCCTATATCAATTCCTTTTATTTCTTTATTATTTTGTCCTTCTACTCCTATATGTTGTAAAAAGCTTTGTTTACTTACCATCACTGGAGTTCCTTTTTCTTGCAATTTATGAGACCAATACCAATCATAAGCAAATGATTTCCTTTCTTTAGGAATATTTTCTAATATGTTTTTAAGTATATTTTTATCTGTAAACAAAACACATATACCTCCTATTGAATGTTTTTCTTTAAAAATAACTTTATTAATCTCTAATGAATTTCCTTTTTCAACAAACGGGTGATTGCTTGAATTATACAAACTAAATACTGGATATTTTGTTTGTGTAGAAAGTATAGATTTTATGATCTCTATAAAATCTTTATGAAAAATAACATCAGAATCTACTTGTAATAAAATATCATAATTACTATTTATGTAATCCTGATGTATTTGATACATATTCCTATCAGCCCTCAAATTATTTTCTCTTACTACAATTTGTTTGGCAAAAGGGATCATTTTTTTTAAGTCTTCTTTTGTATATTCTGTACTACAATCATCAAAAATAAAAATATCTACATCTTCTATGTTTTTTACTTGCGTTAAAGAAACTATAGTTCTCTCTAAAACCTCTTTGCGATTGTAGGTAGCCATTGCTAACATTATCTTTTTCATAACCTAAAAAGCCTTTTTATTTTTTCTATTATTTTTACTTTTAGTATGGTGTAAATATAAAATTTATTATATTTTGTTCCTGCTATATGCCAAGATTCTACAAACATTTTAGTAATAGCATTAGAGGATAATCCTCCAAATAGAAATTTTGCAATAACAAAGTTTAAGTAATGAAAATGTTTGCCTTCTATATATAGCTGATGAAAAAAACTGTAATCAGCAGAAATCTTATAGGTTGTATTGAACAAATGTTGTTTTTGTAGTACAGTTTTTACAAAACTTCCTTGATGACAGAAGACCATTTGTTGTTCTATTTTTTTTAAAGGTAACGGTTTTTTTAACTTTGTTTTCTTTGGATATTCTATATTTACATTTCCATAGATTACATCGGTATCACTCCAATCATTATCCTTAAATACTTTTTCTAATACTTGCTGATTATAAAAAGTATCACCTGCATTCATAAAGTTGAGCCACACCCCTGTAGCTTTTAGTATTCCTTTATTCATAGCATCATAGATTCCTTTATCAGGTTCACTTATCCAGTAAGTGATTTTATCTTGATATTTCTTAATGATATCAAGGGTACCATCGGTACTACCTCCATCAATAATAATATATTCTATATTAGGGTAAGTTTGGTTGAGAACTGATAGAATGGTTTGTTCAATCGTTTTAACAGCATCGTAAGAAACTGTGATGATAGAAATAAGAGGTATATTATTCATTATAAAGTAATTTTTCTTTTTTTATTTTGTATCTTAAATATATGATTTCCATAATTCCAGAGAGGACAAGACATATTGGTAATACAAAAATACTATTGAAAAAATTTATTCCTAATAAAATAAAAATCATAATGCTAATGAAAGCTATAATTTGGTTGTCTAATACACTTCTATCAAATCCTTTTGGTATTAGAATTAAATATAGATAAACGCCTGTTTGTAGGAAAATGAAAATAGTGAAACTTAGTATAATAGACAAGGGGTAGGCTAATTCCATACTGTTACCTCCGAAAATTCTTATTGCAAATTTGCCAAGTAGAATGACACTTATAATCGCAAAAAGACCTAATAACCTTTCAAAATTCAGTATTTTTTTTAAATATTCTATATTAAAATTTTGTATTATTTTAGGAAATAAAGCTCCATTAATATTAGATAATAAAATCATAGGAATAGAAATTATTTTTTGAGCTAAATCAAAAATTGCTAAATCTCCCATACCGTATTTTATTCCTATGATAAGTTTTATAGTTTCTGTTTTACTCATATTTGCTATATTAGTATAAAAGAAATAGGAAGATTCTTTGACATAGTCATAAACATTTTTCCAATGAAATACTCGGATTATTAGATTTTCTATTTTAATTAAATAGAAAAATGCAACAAAGGATCCAAGGAGACTAGAAGAAATCATAATTATAGTAAAAAATAATAAATCTGAACTTTCTTTTACATATATAAAAATAAAAGGTAAAGATAAAATTTTAAAAAACAATTGAATGAAACTTACAACTCGCATTTTCTGAATTCCTTGAAAATACCAAGTAGGAAAGAAAATATTTACAAGAGTCATAAAAAAACATATAATATAAATATCAATATTCTTTTTAAAAGTAGGGAAAAGAAATAATAATATGCTAAAAACTAATACAGATATAATTTCTAAATAGATTTTTGTTGAGAAAATTTTAGAAACTATGACAGATTTGATAGCTGTGTTAGAAGGATTTTCAGAAATTTTTCTTACTCCATATAAATCAAATCCAAAACTAATAAAATAAATAAAATAATTTACAATAGTTGAAGCAAATACAAAAATTCCATAAGTATCTTTACCTAAACTTCTTATTATAAAAGGATAGATTAATAATCCAAAAAATGAATTTAGCACTAATAATAAAGTCATAAAAAAATAATTTTCAATTACTTTTTTATTATTTTTGATTGTTCTTAGCAATAAATTAATTCTATTCCTCATTATTTCTCAGTTCTTCAATAAACTCCTCAATATGCCTTGTTGCTTTCCAGCCCAGTGCTTCTGTTTTCTGAGTAACTACTTCTGCGGTCATACGGTTGCCCTTGCGTTCAGGGAGCATTTGTATTTTTCCTCCAAAGAGCTGAGCAATCTGTAATACGGTATAGGTTTCAGGACTTCCTATACCAAAACCATCACCTTCGCCTTTTTCTCCTACAATGAGTAATCCTGAAACAATATCCTCTATATGAGTGAAATTGCGCTGTTGAGTACCAGGACTTACCACTGTTAGGGATTCACCCTTTTTCATTTGTTCAGTAAAGAGAGCTATAAGGGTAGCATATTTACCAGTGCTGATTTCTCCTTTACCATACACATTATAGAAATAGACAATAGCATATTTGAGGCCATACCAATTCCCATAATTGATAATCAGATCTGTATTGGACGACTTGCTCCATGCATAAGGACTTTGGTCTTTACCTAAACCTCCATCACCAAACTTAGTACTACTGCCTGCATATACGAGTTTGCAATGGTGTTTGCGGCAGAATTCTAATACTTTTAGTGTTCCTATTTTGTTAAATAACAATACCTTGTCAATATCATCAAAACTCTGTTCTACTCGTGAGTATTCACCTAAGTGATAGACAAGGTCAGGGGTAAAGTCAATGAGTTCAAAAATATGTTCTGTACTTCCCTCTATATAGGTAACTCCTTCTACATGATTTTCTCGACTTCCTGTGAAATAGTTATCTAATGAATAAACATGATTTTCAGGATTTTTAGCTAAGGTTTCACAAAGATTGGAACCCACAAAGCCTGCACCTCCTGTTACTAATACTTTCATTGCTTACACTCCAATTTGTATATATTCAAACCCCATACTTGGCAAGTTGAAGGCATTGTATTGATTGCGTCCGTCAAAGATAACTTTATCCTTGAGGAGCTTACCTATTTCCTCAAAATCAGGGGATCGGAACTCCTTCCATTCGGTAAGCAGTAACAAAGCATCAGCTCCTTTTAGGGCTTCGTACTTACTCTCTACATACTCAATAACATAGTCTTTCAGATAGAAGGTCTTAGCTTCATGAGTAGCTTTTGGATCATAGGCTCTTATTTTTGCACCTTTTGCCATTAGTTTCTTGATGATATAGATAGCAGGGGCTTCCCGCATATCATCCGTTTCAGGTTTAAAGGCTAAGCCCCATACAGTAAAGGTTTTTCCAGAGAGATCTTCTCCATATTTTTTTATTACCTTTTCAGCAATAAGAAGCTTCTGTCGGTTATTGACATTGTCTACAGATTCTATAAGCTCAGCTTTGTAATCGACTTCTTCAGCTAATTTTTTAAGGGCTAACACATCCTTTGGAAAACAAGACCCTCCGTATCCACAACCAGGATAGATAAAACTGTAGCCAATACGAGTATCTGAACCTATTCCCAAGCGAACTTTATTGACATCTGCTCCTACGCGCTCACAGATATTAGCAATTTCGTTCATGAAGGATATTTTAGTGGCTAACATGGCATTTGCTGCATATTTGGTCATTTCAGCGGAACGAATATCCATGGTGATAAAACGTTCGTGTTGTAAGAAGAAAGAAGAGTAGAGTGCTTTCATTTTTTCAAAGGCATACGAACTCTCTGCTCCTATAATGATCCTATCAGGTTTCATAAAGTCTTGAATGGCTTTTCCTTCTTTGAGAAATTCTGGATTAGAAACTATGTCAAAGGCTATACTTACACCTCTTTTCTTTAGAACTAAGTCTATAACTTCTTTTATCTTATCAGCAGTACCTACGGGAACAGTGGATTTATTGACAATAATTAAATGTTGCTGCATAGCCTCTCCTATGGATTGGGCAACAGAGAGTACATATTGCAAATCTGCCGACCCATCTTCTCCCATAGGCGTCCCTACAGCAATAAAAACTACCTCTACTTGCCTAATAGCTTGTGCTATATCAGTAGTGAAAAAGAGGTTTTTATTGGCTATATTGTTCAGCACCATAGCCTCAAGGCCTGGTTCATAAATGGGAATAATCCCTTTCTTAAGGTTTTCTATTTTCTGAACATTTACATCTACGCAAGTAACTGTATTACTAACTTCTGCAAAGCAAGTACCTGATACTAAACCTACATAACCTGTGCCAATAACTGCTATTTTCATGGGACGAAATTACAAAAAATAATTTAACTAAAAAATTTATTTTGTTTTTTAATATTTATACACTCATAATCTCCGCAATACGGATAAGGTCAGGATCGAGCTTGCTATCTCCTCCTTTGATAGCCTTTTCCAAGGGGGTGAGGTCTATTTTATCATTATTGATCCCCACCATATAGTTTGATTTTCCTTCCAAGAGGGATTCTACTGCTTTTACTCCCATACGGCTTGCTAGTACACGGTCAAAACAAGAAGGTGCCCCTCCGCGCTGGATATGTCCCAGTACAGTTACACGGATATCATAGTCGGGATTTCGTTCCTCTACATATTTTTTAAGTTCAAATACATTTTTTCCTGTAGTATCTCCTTCAGCGACTACAATAATATTAGACATTTTTCCTTTGTTACGATTGATATCTATTTCATTAACCAATTCTTCTAAGGTATTATGTTGTTCAGGGATAAGAATTTTCTCTGCTCCTCCTCCAATACCTGAGTTTAGGGCAATGAAACCTGCATCACGTCCCATTACTTCAATGAAGAACATTCGGTTATGAGAACTTGCTGTATCACGAATTTTGTCAATGGCTTCCACTACAGTATTGAGTGCCGTATCATAGCCAAGTGTACAGGTAGTTCCATAAATGTCATTATCAATAGTACCGGGGATACCCATGACAGGAAAACCAAATTCTTGATTGAAGCGCAAAGCCCCTGTAAAGGAGCCATCTCCTCCAATAACTACAAGAGCATCTACTCCTGCTGCAATAAGATTTTCGTGAGCCTTTCTGCGTCCTTCAGAAGTTTGAAAATCCTTTGACCGCGCTGACTTAAGGAAAGTACCCCCACGATTGATGAGGTTACGTACACTACGGGCATCCAAAGGAGTAAAATCATTTTCAATCATTCCTTGATAACCTCGATATATACCTAATACTTCTACTTGGTGGTAAGCGCATGTACGTACTACGGAGCGTATAGCAGCATTCATTCCTGGTGCATCCCCTCCTGAGGTAAGAACAGCTATTTTTTTGATGTCTGTCATAATCTTTATTAATTAGTGTTTTTTGGAGGCAAAATTACGGAAAAAATCAATAGTACCTTCTAAAAAGAAAGTTTTTTCTATAATTTATTTTTATTCATATTTTTTAACGTACTATTCAGTAGCAAACTGCATGTCATACAGGTTCTTATAGTACCCGTTAGAGATTTTAAGGAGCTGTTCGTGAGTGCCTTCTTCTACAATGTTTCCTTTGTCTATTACAATAATTTTATCAGCTTTACGTACAGTGGAAAGGCGGTGGGCAATTACAATAGAAGTTCGTCCTTGAGTAATTTTCTCTGTGGCTTGCTGCAAGAGTTTTTCAGAATGTGAATCCACTGAAGCAGTTGCCTCATCTAAGATAAGGATTTTAGGCTTGTGTACATATGCGCGAAGGAAAGAAATTAATTGGCGCTGTCCAACAGATAGAACGGCACCTCGCTCTTTCACATCAAAGAGGTAGCCATTGGGGAGCTGTTCTATAAAATCATGGATACCAATCTCTCTGGCAGCTTCCTTTATTTGCTCTAAAGTAATATGCTCATCTCCCAAAGTAATATTATAGAAGATGCTATCTGCAAAAAGAAATACATCTTGAAGAACAACACCTATCTGTTTGCGATAGTTCTCTAAATTATAATCGTTGCAATCAATTCCATCAATGAGTATTTTTCCCGAATTAGCTTTGTAAAAACGAGAGAGAAGTTGTATAACTGTGGATTTACCTGCTCCAGTAGCCCCTACGATGGCAATAGTTTCTCCTTGAGTTGCTGAGAAGCTAATACCATGAAGTATTTCTTCATCTTTCTTATAACCAAAGGTAACCTTATCGAAACGAATGTTTCCTTCTATGTCTCGGCAAATACCCCTACTAAAATCTTCTATGTTTTCCTTGTCCTCTTCCATAATATCAAAAACACGTCCGGAAGCGACCATTCCCATTTGCAATACAGTAAATTTGTCCGCAATATGGCGTAATGGACGATAGAGTTCCTGTACTAATTGAACAAACATGAAAATCACCCCTAAACTCGCCATTTCATGCTTGACAACTTGTAAGCCTCCATACCAGATAACCAAAGCGATTGCTAAAGAGCTCAATACTTCAGCGATAGGGAAATAAATAGAGTTCTGGAGGATGTTGCGAAGCCACGCTTTTTTATGTTTTTCGTTGATCTCTTGGAAAGCCTTATATTCCTGCTCTTCACGATTGAATAGTTGTACTACCTTGATACCACTGATGCGCTCTTGCACAAAAGAATTTAAGTTGGCTACCTCCCTACGAATGTCTGTAAAGGCGGCTTTGCTTGCTTTTTGGAAGAGATGTGTAGCGTAAATGATAATGGGTAAAGTCAGGAAGGTAAGTAGTGATAATTTCCAATCGGTTAGTAGCATCAATGACATAATGAGAAGCATTTTGAGTATATCTGAGATAATCTCAAAGAGTCCTGCACTAAAAATCTCTCCAATACGCTCTAAATCATTTACAGCACGCGTAATAAGTACCCCAACTGAAGATTGGTTGTGGTATTTCATATTGAAGCGAAGCATGAGCGAAAATAACTTCTTTCGGATGTCATAAATGACCGCTTGACCTATCCATCCTGAATAGTAAGCAAAGGAAATCTGAGAGATGATTTCCGATAATAGAATTCCTATCAGGAGCAAACTAGCATATAATAAGCCGTCATAATCCTTGGGAACAATATAATTATTAATAATTTCTTTGGATATATAAGCTCTTAGAGAACTTGCTCCAGAGATAAATATTGCCAAAAATGACACCAAGCCAAACATCCATTTGTAAGGCTTGGTATGTTCAAAGAGTTTTTTCAATATATCTGTATCGTTGTTTTTAGTTTTTTGTTGGGACATTTTGTTTGTATGATTATCAAGGAAAGTTATTGAATACTTTGCTTATCTGCGAGCCAACATATCCGAATAGTATTTGCGGCTATTATTGAGTACTTCTAAGGTTTTGGTATAGAAAGGATCCTCTTTTACATTGGTAACAGCTAATATGTAATTGGCAGTATTTTGATAAATATCTGTAAGTTCTTTGCGAATTTCTTTTACGCTGAGAGTCTCTTTTTGTAGAGATTGTAGGGAACGCTTGTTGAAAATCTCATTGAAAGCTGTATTGGATTTCTCCAGTTCGTTTACAAAGCCAACTATATATAAGGTATCTACATCATCACTGTATTCATTGGAGCGTAATTGACTGATAAGTGTATGTAGGCGGCTGGTTCTGCCTTCATAACTATCTTGAACGACTCCTTTGTAGTTGTCAAAAACGAGCTTCAGTGCGTGGTAGGCTTTTTGTTGGTTTTCCGTTTTAGCATTTTTATAAGGTTTGATACTATCTTTGAGTGCTTGGAAATCAGCATTGCGTACCTTGTTCAGTTCGCTTATCTTTTTGGATTCTTCTTTAGCTCTTACCTGTTCGAGTGCCTTAGCATAAGTGTCGGATTTGCTTTTAAGAGATTCGAAAAGATTTTTGAGAACTTCATCGGTGTCCAAGGAAAGCCTAGAACCTTGAAAATCTTCAAAGAGGCGAGTGAGAAATTGCTTGAACTCTGCATTTTTTACACGGAAAAGGTCAAGCCTAACTAATGAATATTTTTTCATATCTTTTAAGGTAAGTAATTAAGTATTGTATTTATCCTATCAAAAATCATCCAGAGGGGACTATTTCGGAATTATTTTTTCTTTTTAATAAATATTTTTCTAATAATCAGAAATATAGCTATTAAGAATAACAAATGATGAAGAGGTTCCATCATTATTGGCGGAAATCCTTCTGAGATGTCAAACATACGATCGCTATAATCAGAAGGGGACATTCGAATATTCATGTATATTTCCCCGAAAAAGAAAATGTAGCTTATCGTACAGAGCGCCCAATTGATAAGGCAAAAGTATAAAAACTTATTCTTTTTGACAAACAAAAAAGTAATCAATAGGCTTACTAAGTAAAGCAACACAGTAGGAGATAATAAGTAAAAATGTTCACATATTCCCATAATTTGTGAATTATTTAAAATGAATTGTTTTTATTAGTGTGTATAGTTTTTTCTATTATTATTCTTCTATATACATAGAGTAGGGGAAGGGTACATATTATTCCTATCATTATGTTGGTGAGATTAAAAATGCAACTAAAAATAGAAATAACATATTCCTTAGAGCATTTATGAAAAATGATCATTTCCTTAAGTGAGGGTAAATTTGTTATTGAGATTCTCAATAGAATAAGTTCTGAAAGGATATATGAAATAAAAGTACCCAAAAGCCATTTCAGATAAAATATGACATAGAAACTAATTCCCTTCTTTTTATACTCTTTTGATAAAACTAAGGTAATAAGAAAAGTAAAACTTGCAAAAAAAGGAATATGCCAATTCCACCTCCAAGTGAAATTTTTCAGCTTGCCTTTTGGTAGAACAAATCTTTAGGTTTTTTAAAGTTTAATACTTTTCTTGGTCTATCATTAATCTTATATTGATATGTCTTTATATCTTG